>JBIIAR010000342.1:0-2766 GCA_044239765.1 Microbacteriaceae bacterium | reverse complement strand
CACGTGACCGAGAGCGTTGAACAAGAATAGCGTGCTTGCGCCGGTCTCCAAATCGCGTGAGCCGCAGATAGTATCGGCACACCAAGGAAGGTCTGCCGAAGTGCCCGGAATCAATGAGGTCGCCGAACTCGCTGGCGTGTCAACAGCGACGGTTTCGCGCGCCCTGAGCGGCAATGGACACGTCTCGCCCGCCACCCGCGCGCGGGTGCAGGCCGCGGCCTCCGAGCTCGGCTACGTCGTCTCGTCGAACGCCTCGAGCCTTGCAACCGGCCGCATGAAGAACGTCGGCGTCGTCACGCCCTACCTCAACCGCTGGTTCTACGGCTCGGTCGTCGAAGGCGCGGAGCAGGCCCTGCTCAGCCACGGCTACGACCTCACCCTCTACAACCTCAGCGGCGGCAACAACGAGCGCCGCAGCGTCTTCGAGCACTTCCTGCTGAGAAAACGAGTGGATGCCGTCATCGCCATCTCGCTCGAGCTGACACCCAACGAGGTCAACAGCCTCATCGACCTCGGCAAGCCGATCGTCGGCATCGGCGGCCCGCTGCCGGGGGTGCGCACGCTCAGCATCGACGACGTCGCCGTCGCCCGCCTCGCCACCGAGCACCTGCTCTCGCTTGGACACCGATCCATCGCCCACATCGGCGGCACCAAGGAGTCGGAGATGGACTTTCACCTCCCGACCAACCGCCGCGTCGGCTACGAGACCGCGCTCGAGGCCGTGGGCATCAGCGCCGACCCGCAGCTCTTCGCCGCTGCAGACTTCACCATGCAGGGCGGCTACAACGCGGCGAAGCAGCTGTTCGGCAACCCGCGCAAGCGTCCGACGGCGGTCTTCGCCGCATCCGACGAGATGGCGATCGGCGCCCTGCTGGCCGCCCGCGACATGGGCCTGAGTGTGCCGCAAGACATCTCGATCATGGGCATCGACGACCACGAGCTCAGCGAGTTCTTCGGCCTCAGCACCGTGGCGCAGTACCCCGACGAGCAGGGGCACAAGGCGGTCGAGATCCTCATGGACCAGCTGCACCCCGGCCGACGCGAGAAGGGGTCGCTCAACACGCCCCTCAACTACGACCTCGTGGTGCGCAGCTCTACGGCGCGACCGCGTAACTGACGCCCGCCTCGGCGACCGTGCGAATGTACGACTCGGCCCCGTTGTAGGCCGCGATGCCCGCACGCCAGCCAGCCTCGGTCGTCATATCGCCGCTCGCCCGGCAGAGGTAGTTCGCGGTCGCCATCGTCGCGTCGTCGATGTTCTGCGGGTCTTCGACGCCGTCACCACTGGCTTCCACGTGCCAGTTGCGCCAGGTCTGCGGAATCAGCTGCATGGGGCCAACGGCACGGTCATAGGTCGCATCGCCGTCGATGACGCCGCCGTCAGAGTCGGCCACGTGCTCGGTGTCACCGCCGGCGAGAGCCACCCCGAAGATGCCAGGGGTCACCGTGCCATCGGCCCCGAGGGAGGAGCCATCATGACTGCCGTGGCGGCTCTCGGCGAAGCCGATAGCCGCGAGGGTGTTCCACGAGAGGCCGCACGACGGCATCTGCGCGGCCTTCGTCAGCGCGGCACCCGCGTAGGCGGCGAGGGCACGCGCGGGGATTCCGGTGCTCTGCGCGGTGGTCGCGAGCCAGTCGGCGTCGACCAGGCCAGCGATGCCCGGTCCGGTCGCGGTTGCAGCGAGTGTCGGCGCTGCGGCGGCCGGCGCCCAGGTGGCCGCGGCAGGGGCATCCGTCTCTCTGTCGTCTGGCTGGCCGGTCGGCGCGAGGAAAAACGCGATGCCGAGACCCGCGAAGAGAAGAAGGGCGATGGCCAGCACTGTGCCGGTGAGTGCACGTTGCTGCATGCTCACGTTCTACCATGTGCTTATGGCAGATTCCTCATTCGACGTAGTAAGCAAGGTCGACCAGATGGAGGCCGACAACGCGGTCAACCAGGCGCAGAAAGAGATCGCGACGCGGTACGACTTCAAGGGCGTCGGGGCATCCATCGAGTGGAGCGGCGAGAAGCTGCTGCTCAAAGCGAGTGCTGAGGAGCGGGTCAAGGCCGTTCTCGAGGTGCTCGAGGCCAAGTTCATCAAGCGCGGCATCACCCTGCGCTCGATCGACAGCGGCGAGCCCTTCGCCTCTGGCAAGGAGTACCGCATCGAGGTGAGCCTCAAGAACGGCATCTCGTCAGAAGACGCGAAGAAGATCAGCAAGGTCATTCGCGACGAGGCCCCGAAGAGCGTCAAGTCGCAGATCCAGGGCGACGAGCTGCGCGTGCAGTCGAAGAGCCGTGACGACCTGCAGGCCACCATGGCACTTCTCAAAGGCAAGGATGACCTCGAGGTCGCTCTGCAGTTCGTGAACTTCAGGTAGTCGCGGGTGGACGTTGTCTGGCTGGCGACGGTCGCTGCTTACCCGATCATCGTTCTCGTACTCGACCTGGCCATTCGCGTTCTCGCGGTCATCTACATTCCGCGCAACCGGCGACCGCAGACCGCTCTTGCCTGGCTGGTGCTGATCTTCGTGGTGCCGGTGCCGGGAATCCTGCTGTTCTTCCTGTTCGGATCGCGTCGACTGCCCCGCAGTCGTCGCCGCAAGCAGCGCGAGATCAACAGCTACATTCTCGAGACCACCGACGGCATCGAGCAGGTCAAGCGCGACCACCCGTGGCCGGCCTGGCTCGAGCCCATCGTCGAGCTCAACCGCAAGCTCGGCGCCATGCCGCTCGTCGGCGGCAACACCGCCAGGATGCACACCGATTACGAGGAGTCCATCGAC
>JBIIAR010000341.1:0-2770 GCA_044239765.1 Microbacteriaceae bacterium | reverse complement strand
CACGACGTCGGCTGCAGGAGCATTCTTCGCGGGAGCCTTGGCAGCGGCAGCCTTGGGAGCTGCAGCCTTGGCAGCTGGAGCCTTCTCTGCCGGCGCAGCGTCTGCCTTGGCGGCGGCAGCCTTGGGAGCAGCGGCCTTAGCCGGTGCAGCCTTAGCAGCGGGTGCCTTCTCAGCAGCGGCTTTAGGTGCAGCCTTTTCAGCAGCGGCCTTAGGAGCAGCAGCCTTAGCGGCGGGTGCCTTTGCGGCAGCAGCCTTGGGAGCTGCGGCGCCGGCGGTTGCGGCCTTCTTGGGGGCAGCCTTCTTAGGGGCTTCCTTTTCTTCAGCCATTAGTCAATCTCCTCGACCTTGACAAGGTGAGCAACCGTGCGGACGTAGCCACGGTTCTGCGAGTTGTCCTCGCGAACAACCACGTCACCAATGCGCTTGAGCCCGAGGCTCCGCAAGGTGTCGCGTTGGTTCTGCTTCTCACTAATTTTGGATTTGATCTGGGTTACTTTCAGGCGCGCGGCCATCAGACACCTGCCTTAGCTTCTGCTTCGGCACGCAAGAGGCGAGCCGGAACAACGTGCTCGACATCCAGACCACGACGAGCGGCAACCGCGCGTGGGTCTTCGAGCTGCTTGAGAGCAGCAACAGTCGCGTGCACGATGTTGATCGTGTTCGACGAACCGAGCGACTTGCTCAGAACGTCATGGATGCCGGCGCACTCGAGCACGGCGCGAACAGGTCCACCGGCGATAACACCGGTACCTGCGGATGCGGGGCGCAAAAGTACAACTCCGGCAGCTGCCTCACCCTGTACGGGGTGGGGAATCGTCACGCCGACGCGAGGAACGCGGAAGAAGTTCTTCTTCGCCTCTTCGACGCCCTTGGAGATTGCCGTAGGTACTTCGCGAGCCTTGCCGTAGCCGATGCCGACCATGCCGTTACCGTCTCCGACGACGACGAGAGCGGTGAAGCTAAAGCGACGACCACCCTTGACGACCTTGGAAACGCGGTTGATGGTGACGACGCGCTCGAGGAACTGGCTCTTCTCGGCGTCGCGGCTGTTGCCACGGTCACCGCGACTCGGGCTGCGCTCACGACCGCCACGGCGGGCCTCGCGGGGCTCGTTGGTGACGTCGGTTGCCGGAGCGTCGACGACAGCTTCGGTAGCAACGGCCTCAGCCGTTACTGCCTCGGTTACTTCTGCAGCCACTGCCTGCTCCTTGTTAGCTGGTTGTGATGTT
Organism: Microbacteriaceae bacterium; assembly: GCA_044239765.1. Classification (GTDB taxonomy): domain Bacteria; phylum Actinomycetota; class Actinomycetes; order Actinomycetales; family Microbacteriaceae; genus Conyzicola. Next base: position 1,541 of record JBIIAR010000341.1, on the reverse strand, counting down.
TCGCTCACAGGTTCAATCCACCCTCTCGCGCTCCATCGGCGATAGCAGCAACGCGTCCTGCGTACTTGCTTCCACCACGGTCGAATACAACGGCTTCAACGCCGGCCTTCTTGGCGCGCTCTGCGACGAGTTCGCCGACCTTGCGTGCCTTGGCGGTCTTGTCGCCATCGAATGTGCGCATGTCAGCTTCGAGAGTGGATGCCGAAGCCAGGGTGTGACCCTTGGCGTCGTCAACAACCTGAACGAATACGTGGCGGGCGCTGCGTGTGACGACCAGACGCGGACGCGCCTCGGTGCCAACAATCTTTTTGCGAAGTCGCGTGTGTCGGCGTGCCTTGGCGGCCGACTTGCTCTTGCCTCTAGTTCCGAGACCCATGATTACTTACCACTCTTTCCGGCCTTGCGGCGGACTACCTCGCCTGCGTAACGCACACCCTTGCCCTTGTACGGCTCTGGCTTACGCAACTTACGAATGTTGGCCGCGACTTCGCCGACAGCCTGCTTGTCGATGCCGTTGACGGTCACCTTGTTGTTTCCCTCAACCGCAAACGTGATGCCTGCCGGCGGGTCAACGGTGATCGAGTGCGAGTAGCCGAGTGCGAACTCGAGCGACTCACCCTTGGCTGCAACACGGTAACCGGTACCCACGACTTCGAGGCCCTTGGAATAACCCTCGGTGACGCCGACAATCTGGTTGGAGATGAGGGTGCGAGTCAGGCCGTGAAGCGACCGTGATGCACGCTCGTCGTCGGGGCGGGTTACGAGAACCTGACCGTCTTCGAGCTTGACCTCAATGGGGCTTGCAACAGCGAGCGTGAGCTCGCCCTTGGGGCCCTTGACGACGACCGACGAACCGTCGATCGTGATGTTGACGCCCGCAGGGACGTCAATCGGAAGTCTTCCAATACGTGACATGACGAGTTACCACACGTAGGCGAGGACTTCCCCACCCACGCCCTTCTTCGACGCCTGGCGGTCGGTGAGGAGCCCCGAGGAGGTGGACAGGATGGCGACGCCAAGGCCACCGAGAACGCGAGGGATCTCAGTCGACTTTGCGTAAACCCGCAAGCCGGGCTTGGAGACGCGCTTGATGCCCACAATGGAGCGTTCGCGGCTGGGGCCGTACTTGAGGTCGAGTGTGAGCGTCTGCCCAACGCGAGCATCCGCCACGGTCCACCCGGCGATGAAGCCTTCGGCCTTGAGGATCTCCGCAATGTGCGACTTGAGCTTGCTGTTCGGCATCGACACGGAGTCGTGGTACGCCGAGTTAGCGTTGCGCAGTCTGGTCAGCAAGTCTGCGACCGGATCTGTCATTGTCATGGTGTTTTTTCCTAGTCTCAGCCGGTTTCGGCATCCGCCAGCTCCTCAAGAGCACGAGCCGGATGCCGACCTAGCCGATCGGTGTTGCGTGGTTTTTAGTTACTTCTGGGTTTCGTCGGACTTGAACGGGAAGCCGAGTGCCTTGAGCAGCGCGCGACCTTCCTCGTCGTTCTTGGCTGTCGTCACAATTGTGATGTCAAAACCGCGAACGCGATCGATCT
>JBIIAR010000043.1:0-10818 GCA_044239765.1 Microbacteriaceae bacterium | reverse complement strand
GACGACGATGAGGAGGAGAACGACACCGCCGAGGTGGCATTGCTCACCGCTGACGACCTCGAGGGCTTCTTCGATCCGGCCGACACCCTGGAGGCATTTGGGCTCGGCCTCGACTTCAAGACAAGCGACTGGCCAGAGTGGGTCGCCAAGATCTCTGACTTCTGGAACGGAGCAAGCCGCACCACCGACAACGCCTGCTTCGACATCTTCGTGGCGCAGTACCTCATCGGCGACAACAATGATGACGATGTTCACGTCGAGATCGCAGACGAGAGCTCGATCGAGACGAGCCGCTACGTGGGCGTTGAAGCGCGCGTGTTCGCGAGCCCGGAGGACGCCGAGAGCTTTCTCGAGCTGGTGACCGTCGCGGCGGAGAAGTGCTCGACCGTCGGCGGCTACAACCTCTACGACGGTGATGTGCAGGTGTGGGGCGTCACCGGCATCACGGCCACGCACGGCGAGGGCCTCACCCTGCCGCGCGACGTGCAGGTGGTGGTCGTCGACGAGCAGGTCGACCCGGCGTTCGCCGTTGGTGCGCGCGAGGTGATGCTGCAGTATCGCAATGTTGTCGTGAGTGCGACGGTGCAGGCTGACGAGGGCGCGGAATTCACCGTCGCCGACGCCGACGAGTTTGCCGAGCTGCTCGCCTTGCGGCTCAGCGAGGTCGACTAGCCCTTCGCCCTGTCGGCGTCGAGCAGCATGTTGGTCATGCGCACGGTCGAGAGCCGGCGGCCCTGCTCGTCGCGAATCACGATCTCGTGGGTCGCGAGCGTGCGGCCGAGCGAGAGGGCGGTGCAGGTCGCGGTGACGACGCCGGAGGTGACCGAGCGCGAGTGGGAGGCGTTGATCTCGATGCCGACCGCATAGCGGCCGGGGCCGGCGTGAATGGCCGAGCTGATCGATCCCAGTGATTCGCCGAGCACGACGTGGGCGCCGCCGTGCAGCAGTCCGATCACCTGGGTGTTGCCCTCGACGGGCATGGTCGCAACGCTGTGCTCGGCCGAGAGCTCGAGAAACTCGATGCCCATCTTCTTCGTGAGCGCGCCGCCTCCGCTGGTGACGAGGCGCTCCACGAGAGCGGGGTCGAGGCCGTCGGGAAGTTTTGTCATGCCCTCATCATGACGCACTGGGAGGCGTCGGAGGCCACGGCTAGGCTGGCTGCGTGCCAGACGTTCAGAAGCCCACCCTCATGGTCATTGACGGCCATTCACTCGCCTTCCGGGCCTTCTACGCACTGCCGGTAGACAGCTTTCAGAATCGCGAGGGACAGCACACCAACGCGATTCACGGCTTCATCTCGATGCTCATCAACCTGCTGAAGAACGAGAAGCCCACCCACCTGGCGATCGCGTTCGACATCTCTCGCTACAGCTTTCGCACCCGGGTGAACCCCGACTACAAGGGCACCCGCGGCGAGACGCCGCCCGAGTTCATCGGTCAGATTCCGCTGCTGCAAGAGGCCCTCGCCGCGATGAACATCGTGACGATCACGAAAGAGGACTTCGAGGCAGACGACATTCTCGCCACGCTGTCGACCCGCGGGCGCGCCGAGGGCTATAGCGTTTTCGTCGTCAGCGGCGATCGCGACACCTTCCAGCTGATCAACGACGACGTCACCGTGCTCTACCCGAACGCCCGCGGTGTCAGCGAGCTCAAGCGCTACGACCGGGATGCCGTGTTCGAGCGCTACGGCATCGAGCCCGCGAGCTACCCCGACATTGCCGCCCTCGTCGGCGAGACCAGCGACAACCTCATCGGCATCGACAAGGTCGGCGAGAAGACCGCCATCAAGTGGGTGCTCAAGTACGGCAACCTCGCGGGCATCCTCGAGCACGCGGATGAGATCACCGGCGTCGTCGGCGAGAAGCTGCGCGAGCAGAAGGATCGTGCGATCCAGAACCGCCAGCTCAACCACCTCATCACCGACGTGGAGCTGCCGGTGAAGCTCGACGACCTCGAGCGTCGCCCGATCAACGAGGCCGCCGTGCGCGAGGTCTTCGACAAGCTGCAGTTCAAGACCCTGCTCGACCGGGTGTTCAAGCAGTCCGAGACCGACGGCAGCTCGCCCGAGGCGAGCACCGAGCCGACGGCACCGGGCGTGACCGTGCCGCCCGTGAAGACCCTGGTTGACGAGGAGCTCGCCCGCTGGATCGAGACCAACGCAGCCAAGGGACCACTGGGACTGCGTGTCGAGACGATCGACGGTCAGGTGAGCGGGCTGGGACTCGCATCGATGGATGACTCCGCTTACGTGCCGTGGAAGAAGGGAACGGGGGACTACGTCGCCCTCGAGGCCTGGCTCGCGAGTGAGAGCCCCAAGTTTCTGCAGTCGGCCAAGGCGCAGCTCAAGGTGATGCGGGCATCCGGTCTCGTTCTTAATGGGATCGCGTTTGACACCAGCATCGCATCGTGGCTCATCAAGCCGGGCGCCAAGGAGACGGACCTCGCGCAGCAGGTCTACGACTTTCTCGGCGACCGCCTTCCGCAGGCGAACCCCAACCAGCTCGTGCCCGACATCGAGGCACTGAGCCCGGCGACCGAGGCGTGGTACATCTTGCGGGTCGCGCAGTACCTCACCGACAAGATCGAGCCGGGCAGCCTCGGCGTCATGAACGACATCGAGATGCCGGTGATTCCGGTGCTCGCGACGATGGAGCTGCGGGGCATCACCGTCAGCCACGACATTCTCTACGGCCTCAACGGCGAGCTCGCGGAGTCGTCGGGGGCGATCGCGCAGCAGGCCTTCGAGATCATCGGCAAAGAGATCAACCTCGGCTCGCCCAAGCAACTGCAGGAGGTGCTCTTCGACCAGCTCGCGATGCCGAAGACGCGCGCCAACAAGACCGGGTACTCGACGGATGCCGCGAGCCTGACCGACCTGCAGGAGCAGAACCCGCACCCCTTTCTCGACCTGCTGCTGCAGCACCGCGAGCAGACGAAGCTGATGCAGATCATTCAGACGCTCGACAAGTCGATCGACGCGACCGGCCGCATCCACACCGTCTACGACCAGACCGGGTCGAGCACGGGCCGCATCGCGAGCAACGAGCCGAACCTGCAGAACATTCCGGTGAAGACGGCGACGGGCCGTCGCATCCGTTCGGCTTTTGAGAAGGGCGAGGGCTTCGAGACCCTGCTCACCGCCGACTACTCGCAGATCGAGATGCGCATCATGGCGCACCTGTCGGGCGATGAGGGGCTCATCGAGGCCTTCAACAGCGGCGAGGACCTGCACCGCTTCGTCGGCGCGCGCATCTTCCACGTCGCGCCCGAAGAGGTGACGCCGAACATGCGCACCAAGGTCAAGGCGATGTCGTACGGCCTCGCCTACGGCCTCAGTGCCTTCGGCCTCTCGAAGCAGCTGCGCATCGAGACGTCGGAAGCGAAAGAGCTCATGGCCGACTACTTCGCCCGCTTCGGCGCGGTGCGCGACTACCTTCGCGGTGTCGTCGAGCAGGCGAAGATCGACGGCTACACGACGACTATATTCGGCCGCCGCCGGCCTTTTCCCGACCTCGCGTCGACGAACCGCGTGCTGCGGGATGCCGCAGAGCGCGCCGCTCTGAACTCGCCGATTCAGGGCTCGGCCGCCGACATCATCAAGCGCGCGATGCTCAGCATCGCCGCCGACATCGAGGCGAAGGGCCTGCAGTCGAACATGCTGCTGCAGGTGCACGACGAGCTGGTCTTCGAGGTCGCCCCGGGTGAGCTCGAGGCGCTCAGCGATATCGTGCGGGCGGGCATGGGCGGAGCGGCCGACCTGCGGGTTCCGCTCGACGTGCAGATCGGCACCGGCAACAACTGGGATGAGGCAGCGCACTGATGGAGAGAACACCCACCGCAATCGACGCCATCGCCGAGGACTACCTCGACGAGTACCTCGAGCTCGTTCCCCAGGAGCGGGTCTACCTTGGCCGTGCCGGACAGGAGGGGGAGTACTCCGACTACTCGCCCGCCGGTGCGGATGCCCTGGTGGCCCTCACCAAACGCGCCCTCGCACGCATCGAGGCATCGCAGCCCACGGACGAGGTCGACCGCGTCACCAAGCTCGACCTGACGCGCGACCTCACCCTGTCGATCGCGAAGCACGAGGCGGGCTTCGACCAGCGTGACCTCAACGTCATCGCGTCGCCCGCGCAGGATCTGCGCGAGATCTTCGACCTCATGCCGACGGCCACCGAGACCGACTGGTCGCACATCGCCGAGCGCATGCACAACCTGCCGGCCGCGATGGCCGGCTACATCGAGAGCCTGCGCGCTGGCATCGCCGCGGGCAACGTTCCCGCTATTCGCCAGATCGAGGAGAACATCAGCCAGGCGACGAAGAACGTGGCCGCTGACGGCTTCTTCTTCGAGTTCGCGGCGCAGGGCGCGGCCGACCACTCCGCCCTTGCGAAGCAGCTGGAGGAGGGAGCGGAGAAGTCGGCCCAGGCCTACGCAGAGCTCGCCTCCTTCCTCGGCAACGAGCTCGCCCCGCACGCGCCCGCGAAGGACGCCGTCGGCCGTGAGCTCTACGCACTCGCCTCGAGCAGCTTTCTCGGGGCAGAGATCGACCTCGACGAGACCTACGAGTGGGGCATCGAGGAGCTTGCCCGCATGACTGAGGAGCAGGAGGCCATCGCGCGCGAGATCAAGCCCGGCGCCTCGGTGCACGAGGCCATCGAGTTTCTCGAGAGCGACCCCTCGCTCAAGCTCCACGGCACGAAGGCCCTGCAGGAGTGGATGCAGCAGACGAGCGACCGCGCCGTCGAAGAGCTGGGCCGAACCCACTTCGACATCCCGGCCGAGATCCGCACTCTGGAGTGCATGATCGCCCCGACCCAGTCGGGCGGCATCTACTACACCCCGCCCACCGACGACTTCTCGCGTGCCGGCCGCATGTGGTGGAGCGTGCCAGAGGGCGTCACCGAGTTCGACACGTGGCGCGAGCTGACCACCGTCTTTCACGAGGGCGTGCCCGGTCACCACCTGCAGCTCGGCCAGGCCGTCTACAACAAGGCACAGCTCAACGCCTGGCGCCGCATCGCCGGCACCAGCGGGCACGCCGAGGGCTGGGCGCTCTACGCCGAGCGCCTCATGGACGAGCTGGGCTACCTCACCACTCCCGCCGACCGCCTCGGCATGCTCGACGGCCAGCGCATGCGCGCCGCCCGCGTCGTGCTCGACATCGGCGTGCACCTCGAGAAGAAGATGCCCGGCTCCGACAAGATCTGGACCGGAGACGACGCCTTCCCCTTCCTGCGCGCCAACGTCAACATGAACGAGCAGTTCGTGCGCTTCGAGGTCAACCGCTACCTCGGCTGGCCCGGCCAGGCACCGAGTTACAAGGTCGGACAGCGCATCTGGGAGCAACTGCGCGATGAGACCGCTCGTCGCGAGGGCGCCGCCTTCGACATCAAGGCCTTCCACAAGAAGGCTCTCGACATCGGCGGCGTCGGGCTCGACACACTCAAGACCGCCCTGCTCGGGTGACCTCTCCCTACGAGAGCACCCTCGATCTCGACGGACTCGATCCGCGGCTTCGCATGTACTTCGGCGAGATCCCGGCCGGTTCGGTCGGAGTCGGCAGGGGAGTGTTCGACGTCGTCGGCACCCCGAAGCGCTGGCTCTGGCCCTTGCTGTGGGTGCTCGGGCGGCAGGGCGTCGTCTTCGCGACCTGGAGTCGCGACGTGCCCTTCACCGTCGTCAACCGGCCGGATGCGGGGTCGCTGCACGGCATCCGCACCTTTCACCTCGCCGGCGGCGACCGCGCCATGGTCGACAGCATCTCGCCGCAGCTGGTCGACTCGCTCGGCGCGCGCGGCCAGTACCGGGCGACCCTGACCGGCGCGGTGGAGGCCGGTGCCCTGCATCTGTGGTCGACGGGGCTGCGCTACCGCGGCATCCGTCTTCCGGGCCGCGTCGACGTCACCGAGCGATCGAATGGCGACCTGCAGCACGTCGCGGTCACGATCACGGCGCCGGTCATCGGCCGCGTGTACGAGTACTCGGGACACTTCAGCTACGAGATCATGGAGCACGATGTACTCGCACCATGAAGCCGCCATCGCCCGAGTGGTCGCGCGCTACCGCGACGAGCCGGGCGTGCTCGCCATTCTGCTCGCGGGGTCGCTCGCGCACGGCACGGCGACCGGCAACTCCGATGTCGACATCATGCTGGTCGTCAGCGACGAGGAGCTGGCTGAGCGGCGTGCGGCCAACACGACCGCCTTCAGCGACGTCGAGCTCGCGCGCTACCCGAACGGCTACGTCGACGCGAAGTACGTCAGCCCCGGCTACCTCGACGAGGTGTCGCTGCGGGGCAGCGAGCCGTCGCGCTTTGCCTTCAAGGGCGCCAAGGTGCTGTTCTCGCGCATCGAGGGGCTCGAGGGTCGCATCGCCGGCGCCGCTCGCTACCCCGTCGAGGTGCAGGCCGATCGCATCGCCCGGTTCGCGGCCCAGCTCGAGGCCTGGACCTGGATGGCGGGGGAGGCGCAGCGCAAAGAGAACCCCTACCTGCTGGCGACGGCGGTCAGTCGCGTCACACTCTTCGGCGGCCGAATGCTGCTCGCCCATAACCGCATGCTCTACCCCTTTCACAAGTGGTTTCTGCGCTCGCTCGAGCAGGCGCCCGACAAGCCCGAGGGCATTGTCGAGCTGATCACCGCGGCGGTCTCCAGCCCGTCGGCGCAGGGCGCGGAGCAGATCAAGGATGCCGTGCTCGGCTTTCGCGAGTGGCCGCGCGGCGACGTCGACTGGCCCAACCACTTCATCCATGACACCGAGCAGTCGTGGATGCGTGACGCAGCCGCGGTGGAGGATCTCTGATGCGCATCGTTCTCGCCGGAGCCAGCGGCTTCATCGGCCAGTACCTCTTCGACGCCTTCACCGCCGAAGGTCACACCGTCTCGCGAATCGGCCGAACCGGGCCCGACGCCTCGTGGGGAGACACCGCCGCGATCACCGAGCTGCTCAATGGCGCGGATGCGGTGGTCAACCTCGCCGGCAAGTCCGTCAACTGCAGGTACACCCCCTCCAACCGCGCCGAGATCCTTGGCAGCCGACTGGACACGACGGCAGAGCTGGCGGCAGCCATCGCCGCAGCGGCGACGCCTCCGCGCCTCTGGCTCAACTCCTCGACCGCCACCATCTACCGCCATGCCGAAGACCGCGCGCAGACGGAGTCGACGGGCGAGATCGGCTCCGGCTTCTCGGTGAGTGTCGCGACCGCGTGGGAGCGAGCGTTCTTCGAGCCCGCGCTGCCGGCGACCCGCCGCGTGGCGCTGCGCATGGCCATCGTGCTCGGCGACGGCAGCGTCATTCCGCCGCTGACCCGGCTGGCGCGCTTCGGCCTCGGCGGGGCGCAGCTCGACGGGCGCTGGCCGGCGACGGCCGCGCGCCTGGCCGCCGGCACGTACCACCGGTTCGGAGCGCGGGGAGGCCGCCAGCGGTTCTCGTGGGTGCACATTGCCGACGTGCTCGGCATCATCCGCTTTCTCATCGAGAACGAGGGCGTCGAGGGCGTGGTCAACGTGAGCAGCCCGTACCCGGCCGACAGCCGAGGGTTCATGAGGATGCTGCGAGAGGTGCTGCGGGTGCCCTTCGGCATCCCGACTCCGCGCTTCATTCTCGAGATCGGATCGGCCGCTATCCGCACTGAGACGGAGCTCGTGCTCAAGTCCCGCTGGGTGGTGCCCGAGCGGCTGCTGGCCGAGGGCTACGAGTTCGAGTACCCCGAGCTGCAGTCAGCTCTGCGGCAGATACTGCGGTAGCGCCGCCAATTCTCAAGCGCTAGACTGGAATGTCGCATTTCTGCGATCTTTCTATCCGCCTGCCAATGGCGAACCACAAGCACTCACTCGCCACTGGCTCTATTTATGTCCATACCGGAGCAATAACTACATGACACTCGTAACGCCCGCCAAGGCGCCCAAGCAGGTCGCTATCAATGACATTGGATCTGCTGAAGACTTTCTGGCCGCAGTCGAAAAGACGCTCAAGTTTTTCAACGACGGAGACCTCATCGAGGGCACCGTCGTCAAGATCGATCGTGACGAGGTCCTCCTCGACGTCGGTTACAAGACCGAGGGTGTAATCCCCTCCCGCGAGCTTTCCATCAAGCACGATGTGGACCCGACCGAGGTCGTCCAGGTCGGCGACACGGTTGAAGCCCTCGTTCTCCAGAAGGAGGACAAGGAAGGCCGTCTCATCCTGTCCAAGAAGCGCGCTCAGTACGAGCGTGCGTGGGGCGACGTCGAGAAGATCAAGGATGACGACGGAGTCGTCACCGGTTCGGTCATCGAGGTTGTCAAGGGTGGCCTCATCGTCGACATCGGCCTCCGTGGCTTCCTTCCGGCCTCGCTCATCGAGCTGCGCCGCGTTCGCGACCTGACGCCGTACCTCGGCCAGGAGATCGAGGCCAAGATCCTCGAGCTCGACAAGAACCGCAACAACGTCGTGCTCTCGCGCCGCGCCCTGCTCGAGCAGACGCAGAGCGAGTCCCGCACCACGTTCCTCGCCAACCTCGCCAAGGGCCAGGTTCGCAAGGGTGTCGTCTCGTCGATCGTCAACTTCGGCGCCTTCGTCGACCTTGGCGGCGTTGACGGCCTCGTTCACGTCTCCGAGCTCTCGTGGAAGCACATCGAGCACGCCTCCGAGGTTGTCGAGGTTGGCCAGGAGGTCACCGTCGAGATTCTTGAGGTCGACCTCGAGCGCGAGCGCGTCTCCCTGTCGCTCAAGGCAACGCAGGAGGACCCGTGGCAGGTATTCGCCCGCACCCACGCAATCGGACAGGTTGCTCCCGGTAAGGTCACCAAGCTCGTTCCCTTCGGCGCGTTCGTTCGCGTTGCAGAGGGAATCGAGGGCCTCGTGCACATCTCCGAGCTGTCGGGCAAGCACGTTGAGCTCGCCGAGCAGGTTGTCTCGGTCGGCGACGACGTCTTCGTCAAGGTCATCGACATCGACCTCGAGCGTCGCCGCATCTCGCTCAGCCTCAAGCAGGCGAACGAGGGCGTTGACCCCGAGGGCACCGAGTTCGACCCGGCGCTGTACGGCATGCTCACCGAGTACGACGAGAACGGTGACTACAAGTACCCCGAGGGCTTCGACTCCGAGACCCAGGAGTGGAAGGAAGGCTTCGACGCTCAGCGCGAGGCATGGGAGCTCGAGTACGCAGCTGCCCAGGCTCGCTGGGAGCAGCACAAGAAGCAGGTTGCCTCGGCAGCTGCTGATGAGCTGACCTCGTCGAACGACGTTCCGGCCGGCGCCTCCAGCTTCGGTGGCTCTGAGTCCGAGTCGGGCGCGGGCACCCTCGCCGACGACGAGTCGCTCGCCGCTCTGCGCGAGAAGCTTGCGAACAACAACTCCTAGTCCTCGCGACTAACCACCAACGGCCGGTCCCCTCGGGGGCCGGCCGTTGTGCGTGGCAGGATGACGGGGTGCCCACAACGACACTCAACTACGCCGCCCTGACCGAGCCCTACAATCGCGCTGAGGGGCAGGCGCTGGCCGCCACGCTGCGTGCCTCCGGCCCGACGGGCCGCAAGTACGTGGGCATGGGTGTCGCGGTCGACGTGATCGGCTCGATCGCCTTCGCAGCGGTGGTGCTGGTGATGCTGCCGATCACCATCGGCGGCTTCGTCAACTATGCGCAGCATCCCGACCGCATCGACCTCTCGCTTCCGCTGACGACGCTCGCGGTCGTGGTGTTCTCTGCGGCCTTTCTCTGGTGGCTTCTGCACCGCTATCTGCGTCGCCTCGGCACCCCCGAGATCTGGTGGCGCCTCGATCGCTTTGCGCGGGCCAACGGGCTCGCGTTCGCCCCGTGGTCACCCGACCCGCAGTTCCCCTCCGCGCTCTTCGACGCCGGACCCGGTGCCGCGGCCTACAACCACCTTCGGCGCGACGGCGAGCAGTTCTTCAACATCGGCAATCTCTACTACCAGAGCGGCCGGGCGGGCATGGAGACCTTCGACCAGCGCTGGGGCTTCGTCGCCGTCTACCTCGAGCAGGAGTGGCCGCCGCTGCTGCTCGACGCGAAGGCGAACAACCGCCTCGGCAACACCGGCCTCAACGTGCGCATCAGCCAGAGCCAGCCGACGCCGGTCACCTGGCAGGGCAGTGAGGACTACGTTCTGTGGTCCCGCGAGGCCGACATCGACCGGGCAGAGCAGGCTTTCACCGACGACCTGATCGGCGCGCTCGTCACGGCAAAAGGAACCTACGATGCGCACATCGACGGCCGGTGGCTCTACTTCTACTCGCGCTCGGCCTTCGAGATGACTGACCCCGCGCTGCTCGCCGAGCTGTTCGGCCTCGTTGACATCGTGCGCACCGCGCGACTCTAGAGCGGCTAGCCGGCGACGGCCGTGGGCTTCGGCTTCGCCATTCTCTCGAGCCGGCGGAACAGTGCGATGAAGCCGCCGATGACGAGCGCGAGCATGACGATCACGAAGAGCGGCAGCAGAACCGCCGAGAGGCTCAGGCCGACGGCGCCCGCGTCCTCAACGGTGCTCGCGGCCGCCCCGCCCATTCCGAGGGTTACCGTGTTGATGACCGGGCGGGCGGCCATCTTCACCAGGTGGATGCCGAGCGCGATGACGATGCCGACCACGATGGGAACCCACTGGTTCGAGCTGAAGAACGTGTCGGGATCCGTCACGAATGCTGTCTCGGTGCTCGAGCCGCCACCGAAGACGATGCCGCCGGCGACGGGGCGCACGACGGTCTGCACCCAGTCGTTGATGTTGTCGACGACCGGAATCTTGTCGGCGACGATCTCGAGCACGAGCAGCACGCCGAGAATGACGAGCACCCACTCGTTGCTCAGCCATGACCATC
>JBIIAR010000042.1:0-10836 GCA_044239765.1 Microbacteriaceae bacterium | reverse complement strand
GATGCCGTGCTCGAGGATCGCGAGTTCGAGGGGCAGCAGCACTCCGGCTTTTCTTCGTGGCATGGGATTACTATAGGAAGATAGGTTCCCATTAAGCAAGCGCCTGCGGGGAGGCCGCATTCCTGTGAGCGGGTAAGTTAACGGAATGACCTCCTCGGCCACGCCTCGTATGGTGCATACGAAAGCGCCGGGCAAGATCAATGTCTTCCTCAAGGTGGGCAGTCTGCTCGACGACGGATACCACGACGTGGCCATCGCCTATCAGGCGGTGTCGCTGTACGAAGAGGTGCGCGCCTGGGAGGCCGACGACTTCAGCGTCAGCGTCAGCGGCACGGTCGAGCTGAGCCGCGTGCCGACCGACGCGAGCAACATCGCGATCAAGGCCGCCCAGCTTCTCGCGCACCACACCGGCTACCGCGGTGGCGTGCGCCTTGCGATCGGGAAGCACGTGCCCGTCACCGGCGGCATGGGCGGGGGATCAGCGGATGCCGCCGCCACCCTGCTGGCCTGTGACGCCCTGTGGGGAACGGCCCTCCCTCGCGACGAGATGCTGGGTCTCGCGGCCAAGCTCGGAGCAGACGTGCCCTTCGCGCTGACCGGTGGCACGGCCATCGGCACCGGCCGCGGCGACCAGCTCAGCCCTGCCCTCGCCAAGGGCACGTTTCAGTGGGTGCTCGCGCTCGCCGACTTCGGCCTCTCGACGCCCGAGGTCTACTCCGAGCTCGACCGCCACCGTGACCGTCACGCGCAAGACATCTTTCCGGCAGACATCGCACCGAGCGTGGATGCCGATGTGCTGCAGGCTCTGCGCGCTGGTGACCCGCACATGCTGGCCGAGACCCTCTACAACGACCTGCAGGCGCCTGCGCTGCACCTCGAGCCGTCGCTCGCCGCCACGCTGGAGCTCGGCGAGCAGAATGGCGCGCTCGCCGGGGTGGTCTCGGGGTCCGGCCCGACCGTGGCCTTTCTCGCCGCCGACCTCGACAGTGCCCTCGAGCTGCAGCTCGCGCTGAGCGCATCGCACGGCACGGTTGTGCGGGCCACCGGCCCCGTCCACGGGGCGCGCATCGTCAACGACTGATTCGGGCTTCCGCTCCGAACCACTTTCATGAAACTCAGGTCTAGAGTGCGTTCATGAGCATGCGCCGTCGCCACCTGCTGGCAGCACTGGTTGGCATCGTGGCCGCACTGGTGACACTCGCCGTCGCCGAGGTCGTCGCCCTCTTCGTCTCGCCGGCTGCCAGCCCGCTCGCCGCCGTGGGCTCCTTCGTCATCGACATCGTGCCGCCCTGGGTGAAAGACACGGCGATCGCGCTCTTCGGCACCAACGACAAGGCAGCCCTGCTGATTCTGCTCGGCCTGCTCGTCGCCATTCTCGCTGCCCTTGTGGGAGTGCTCGAGCTGCGTCGGCCGCCGCTCGGCGTCGTGGGCCTCGCCGTGGTCGGCCTCATCGCCACCGTCGCCGCCGGCACCCGCGCCGAGGCAACCATCTTCTGGGCACTGCCGACTGTCATCGGCATGGTGCTCGGTGTCGTCGTGCTGCGCGTGGGCATGCGCCGCCTGACGCAGTGGATAGAGGTGCCCGCCACTGCGAGCACAAGCGCAGCTCTCAGCCGCCGCGGCTTCGTCGGCTTCGTCGGCGCCAGCGCGGGCGCTGCGCTCGTCGCCGGTCTGGCAGCCCGTGCGGTCAACGCGACCTCGAGCGCGGTCAACACGGTGCGCGAGGCGCTCACCCTGCCCCGACCGGCGACCGCCGCCGCCCCGATCCCCGCGGGCGCAGAGCTCGACATCGAGGGCCTCTACCCGCTCGTTACCCCCAACCCCGACTTCTACCGCATCGACACCGCAATCGTCGTTCCCGTCGTGCGGGCCGCCGACTGGCGCCTGCGCATCATCGGCGAGGTCGAGAACGAGGTCGAGATCACCTTCGACGAGCTGCTGGCACTGCCGCTCATCGAGACCTACGTCACCCTCACCTGCGTGTCGAACGAGGTCGGCGGCGGGCTCATCGGCAACGCGAAGTGGATGGGCTACCCGATTCGCGAGCTGCTGGCGCGGGCGAAGCCGAAGGCCGGGGCCGACATGGTGATGTCACGCAGCGTCGACGGCTTCACGGCCGGCACGCCGCTCAGCGTGCTGATGGAGGAGGATCGCGACAGCATCCTCGCGGTTTCCATGAATGGCGAGGCGCTGCCGCTCGAGCACGGGTTTCCGGTGCGGATGGTCGTGCCCGGCCTCTACGGCTACGTCTCGGCGACGAAATGGGTCACCGAGCTCAAGCTCACCCGCTTCTCGGCTGAGACCGCCTACTGGACCGACCGCGGCTGGTCGGCCAAGGGCCCCATCAAGCTCTCGTCGCGCATCGACACCCCGAAGTACACCTCGATCGTCACTGTCGGCGAGCAGCTCGCCGTCGCCGGCGTGGCGTGGTCGCAGCACACGGGGGTCTCGGCCGTCGAGATCAGGGTCGACAAGGGCGACTGGATGCCAGCCGCCCTCGCGCCGGCCATCAGCGACGACACCTGGGTGCAGTGGTCCACGACGTGGACCCCGACCGAGGCCAAGGTCTACCTCATCGAGGTGCGCGCCACCGATGCCAACGGCGAGGTGCAGAGCAGCGACCGGGTGCAGCCGGCGCCCAACGGCTCCGAGGGCTGGCACGCGATCACGATCGAAGCGCGAGACTAACGTCGCCGAGCCGCAGCGTGCCGTCGCTGAGTGGCTGGCAGCGCATGCCGCCGTGTGCTCTCAGGGCCCTGAACGCCCCCGGGGCTAGCTGGCTGTCCATCCACGCACAGGGGTTCGCGGGCCGGTGGGCACGAAACCAGACGGGCCCGGTGCCGCTGTCGAGGCTGAACTCCCGACCGCGCATGCTGTCGATGTCGATGCCCCGGGTGAGGATGTTGCGGCGGGCCTTCGACGCGTCCACCGTTCCGAGCGCCTCGAGGCTCTCGATCGCCATGATGGTGACCGACTCCTCGCGGTGCGCGCGGTGCCCGAAGAAGCGGTCGCCCACGACACCGAGCCCCTCTCTGATCTCGATCGCGGCGGGCAGCTCGTCGCCGTCGAAGGGCACGGGCGGCTCGCTCGGGCGGCCCTCGTAGCGGTGCAGCGGCGACGCGAGCAGCAGCACGATCTCAGGCATGGCTCCACCCTACGGAAGCGCGCGCTCGTACCTGATCACGTTGACGTGGGTGAATGAGGCGGTCGACGCGACGTGCCAGCCGGCCGCGAGCATGGTTGCCGTGGTCTGCGGGCGAAGGTCACGCGAGGTGCTGGTGATGAGGTAGGTCACCTCGACATCAGCGAGGCGGTCGAGGGTGCTGGCGAGGGGCGCGGTGGTCTCCCAGAGGCGTCCGGATTCGGCAGCCGAGGTGACGATGGTCGCGTCGACGGTGTCGGCGAAAGGCCCGGGGTACGCGTAGGCCATCACCCGCGCGGTCGCGGTGGGGTGGCCGTAGACGGTGCCGTAGATGATGGCGACCTCGGCATCCCCCCTGTCCGCGGCGATGAACTCGGCGACCTGCGGCCAGGCCGCGTCATCGCGGGCCTCGGGCTGGCGCTGCTCGATCGCCTGCGGAACAGCGAGCGCGAGAAGCAGACCGAGGGCCAGCGCGACCCGGCTGGTCGGCTGCAGGCGGTCGAGCGCCGCGCCGATGGCGATGGCGACGAAGGGAAGGCACATCGACAGGTAGCGCGGCGTGTAGAGCGGCATGGCGAAGCTCACCGCGACGAGCAGCGCGGTGGGCAGCACGATGATCGGCACGACGAGCCGGCCGAGAGAGAAACCGGGGGAGCGGGTGAGGAAGACGCTGCCGACTATGACCAGCGCCCAGCCCACAACGGCGAAGGGCAGGCTCGTGTAGAACCACTGCGCGACGACCACCTGCTGCGCCGTCGGGGCGGTGAGCCAGCTCACCTGGCCACTCTCGCTGATCACGAGCAGGGCGAAGGGCACCAGCACTACGGCGGCCGCGCCGCTCGCGATGAGCCAGCGCCGTGCCTGAGGGCTGGTGGCCATCGCCACCGCGTGCGCCACAACGACGAGCGCGAGGTAGATGAAGACGGTGCACGCCACAACGACGAGCACGCCGTAGATGACCCACGAGCGTCGCGTCTTCGCGTGCACGGCGTGGGCGAGCGCCATGGTCACGAGAATCGCCAGCAGTGCGGTGATCGCGTACGAGCGCCCCTCTGTCGCCATCCAGGTGGTGCGCGGCAGCAGCAGGAACACGACGGCGGCGATGACGCCGAGGCGGGGGCGCCCGAACTGCCGGGCGAGCAGAACGACCGCCGCAGCGGTGAGGCCGACGGCGATGGCGCTGGGAACCCGCAGCGCAAAGGGGGAGTATCCGACGACGTCGAAGACCAGGTGCATGAACGCGTAGTAGGCGCCGTGCACCGCGTCGACGGTGCCGAGCATCTCGGCCAGCTGTGGCCAGGAGCGCGTGCTGGCGGTGATGGTCGCTGCCTCGTCGTACCAGATCGACGCGCTGGTGATGCCGATGAGGGAGATGACAAAGCCGATGAGGCCGACCACGATAGGAGCGACGGCCGGGTGAGTCCGGCGCGTCGCGGTTGTGGAGACCGGGGTAAGACGGGGGACTGTTGCGGTCATCGTCTGCTCCTCACTGTCTCTGCGGCGGTAGGTAGAAGAAAGGCCCGCCGAGTGTTCGCTCACTCGGCGGGCCTTTTGTCTTACTCGGGGATCCTTAGGCTGCGGCCTTAGCGGTGATCTTCGCGATACCGACGACGAGCTGGTCGGTGACCGCATCGGTGCCGAAGGTGTCGTTGAGCAGCGTGGCGGCATCCGGGCTGATCAGCACGGTGGTGCCCTCCAGCACGGCGTTGCCGTCAGCGTCGGTCTCGAGCGGGTTCAGGGTCGAGCCGTCGAGGTTGAAGATGTAGATGTCGTTGCCGACGAGCTCACCGTTGAGGGTGACAGTTCCGAAGAGCTGCGAGGTTCCCGGGTCGATGCGGAAGTCAGAGAGTCCGACAACCTTGTCGCCAGCGGTGAGCGTGATGCCCGAGCCGTCGTGGCTGATCGTGCCCTGCACGTAGGGACGGTAGTCCTCGGCCGGGTCGTAGTAGTCGACGTTGCCGCCCGTGATCGGGAAGGCGAGGGTGCCGGTTGCGCCGTCGAGCGTTGCGGTGCCGGTGACTCCCGGGGTCAGGCCGAGGGTCGTGAGGGCCTCGAGGAAGCCCGCGTCGAGGGTGACCTGGGTGTCAACGCCATCAAGGGCGGGGATCGACGCGATGGGCGTCGGGTCGGCCTCTTCGGCAGGGGCGGAGGGCGACGAGGTGTCGTCGGTGGTGCTGCTCATGGAGCAGGCAGCGAGACCGCTGATGAGAACGCCGGCAGTGGCGATGCTGAGAGCCGCCTTGTAGAACTTACGCATGTTTTCAATCCTTTGGTTGGAGCGGAGGTGCGGTAGTGATCGTGATTCGCCTCAGCGCGCCAAAGGGATTGGTCGATTTCGCTACGTTACCGTTCTGTTACCAAATTCTGCATGGCCGACCCGTCGAAAAGGATGCCGCAGCTCTTCACTCACTCGGGACAAAACTCCCGGTCCCGACCGCTTTATGGCTGCGACGACAATGACTACGATTGCTACGAATAGCACGAGTCTGGCAATTTCCAGAGAGGGAACCAAGAAGCGATATGTGAGGGCCAGCGGCACCGCGAACCACTCCCAGCGGCCGGTCATCGCGATCATCGGCACCAGCAGCAGTGCATACCAGGGGTAGCGCGGGCTCACCACGATCAGCGTCACACCGATCATCACGAGCTGCCCGAGCCACGGGTTGGCGGGGTCGGTCTTGCGCCACACCAGCACCGCCGTGATCACCACGAGAACGGCGACGATGACCGTCGAGGCGAAGCCGGGCGCGATCAGGCTCACGAGAATGAAGCGGTTGCCCGATTCGTAGCCCTCCTCGCTGAGATAGCCGGGAAGGTATCCGAGCACGCCGATGCCGTCCGACACGACATAGGGCACATAGAGAAGGGCAAACACCCCAACGGATGCCGCAATGACAACCAGCGGACGCCGCCCCAGCAGCGCCGGCGCCGCAATCACGGGAATCAGCTTCGCGACGATGGCAGCCCCGAGCGCCGCCCCGCCGCTCCACCGCCTGCCGGACGCCACGAGCGCCGTTGCCGCCACCACGAGCAGCGCCGCAACGATGTCGATGTGCGAGTTCGTGATGCCCTCGGTCGCGACCAGCGGGCTCCACCCCCATAGCGCTGCCCACCACAGGGGCAGCTCGCGCTTCTGCAGCAGTTTCAGCAGCAGCACGGTCATGCCGAGACTGGTGAGCAGCCCGAGCAGCTGCAGGGGCCAGAACTCGGCCTCGGGGCCGACGATGAAGCGCACGGCAGTAAAGACGAGCTCGCTGGCCGGCGGGTAGATGGTGGGCACGGTGCCGCGGTTGATCGCCGTGCAGACCACCGTGTCGGTGCCCGGCTCTGTCGACTCCATGATCGGCTTGCCGGGGCAGCTGCCGTCGGCGTTCGCCGCCGGAAAGAGCCAGTCCTGCCGCAGGTGCTCGAGTGCGGGATCGGTGGGCACGTAGCGGTAGGGCGAGATTCCGGCGTTCGCGACGATGCCGTCCCAGGCGTAGCGGGCGGAGTCCGTGCTGGTGTTCGGCGGACCTGCCATCGCGGCAACGCCGATCGCCAGCGAGCCGGCGAGCACGAGAACGACGACGGCGCGGCCCTGAATGCGACGCAGCACCAGCACGGCGAGCGCGAAGAGGATCCACAGCGCGATGGTCAGGTAGAAGAGGGGCTCGAGCTGTCCGGTCTTGTCGTTATAGACCGGAAGCGTTGCAACGGCAATAGCCGTCGTCGCGGTGCTCAGTGCGAGCAGTATGGCGGTGACCGCAGTTCTCATGGGTTCATCCTGTCGGATAGACAACCGGTTACGAATGGCTTGCATGATGTGGCACCTGCAGCGGCTGCTGCACAGCATGAACCAGGCAGTGGCTGCTCCGGCGCGCAATCCGCGTATGGCCGTTGTCATCGGGCGGCTGCTCGGGGCCGCGTTCCTCATCTGCTTCGGCACCGGCATCTACAGCCACTTCATTCAGGAGCCGCTGCCGTGGATGGTGTTTCCCACCCGGCCGATCTGGCTCTACCAGGTCAGTCAGGGCGTGCACATCGTCGCCGGAATCCTCTGCTTCCCGCTGCTGTTCGCCAAGCTCTACACGGTGTTTCCCGAGCTCTTCTCGACGCCGCCGGTGCGGTCGTTCAGTCACTTTCTCGAGCGGGCATCTATCGCGGTGTTCGTTGCGGCGTCGCTCGTGCAGATCACGATCGGCCTGCTCAACACCTACCAGTGGTACGCGCTGTTCCCCTTTCCCTTCCGCCAGACGCACTACGCGCTCTCCTTCGTCATCATCGGCTCGCTGGCCATCCATATCGCCGTGAAGCTGCAGACAATCCAGCAGTACTGGTCGAAGAAGAACAGCTACGAGGCGGATGGTGTCACGCTCGTGCCGGCCGTCAACCCGCACGTGTCGACGAGCCCCGACAAGCCGGTGATCGACAACCAGCCCTATGCCGGCGTGACCGGCCGCATCGTCAACTGGATCGAGGCCACCCCGAAGCCCGCACCCGCGCCGAGCCGTCGCGGCTTCCTCGTGATCGTGGGCGTCGTCAGCGCGGCCCTCGTCACCTTCACCGCCGGGCAGTCCTTTCGCGTGCTCGACGGCACCAACATCTTCGCGCCGCGCAAGAACGACGTCGGCCCCAACGGGCTTCCCGTCAACCGCACCGCCAAGGCGGCCAAGGTGCTCGAAACCGCAACGGATGCCGCCTGGGTTCTCACCGTCACCAACGGAAGCACCTCGAAGACCTTCACCCGCGCGCAGCTGCTCGCCCTGCCCCAGCACGAGGCGCAGCTGCCCATTGCCTGCGTCGAGGGCTGGAGCCAGATGGCGTCGTGGAGGGGCGTGCGCCTGCGCGATCTCGCCGACGCGGTGGGTGCCAAGAGCGGTGACTCGCTGCGCGCCATCAGCCTCGAGCAGAAGAGCAGCTACGCCCGCACCACCGTCTTTCCGCAGTACGTGCGCGACGAGCTCACCCTCGTCGCCCTCGAGGTCAACGGCGAGACCCTCGACCTCGACCACGGCTACCCCGCGCGGCTCATAGCCCCAGGTCGGCCCGGCGTGCTGCAGACCAAGTGGCTGAGCACAATTGAGGTGATCTGATGAAGAAGGTGCAGATCGGGCTCATTGCCGTCGGTGTGGCATTGCTCCTCGTCGGCGGCATCACCCTGCTCAACGACGTCGCGCCGAAGAACTATGGGGGAATCCTCGTCTGGTTCGCCGGCGCGATCATCCTGCACGACGGCATCGCGTCGTTCGCCGTTGTCGCGGTCGGCATCACCATGCGCCGCCTTGGTCGCCGATTTCGCGTGCCCCTCGGCGCGATCATCATCGTGCAGGGTGCGATCGTGCTCGGCGCGATCATGGCGCTCATCGTCTTCCCAGAGATCATCAAGAAGTCGATCGGCCGGGCGAACCCGACACTGCTTCCGCTCGACTACGGGCTCAACCTGGCTGTCTTCTATGCCGCACTCGTCGTGGTGACGGGTGCGGCGCTCGCCGTCTACTTCGCCGTCGCGAGGCGGCAGAAGGTGCGTCCGCTCGACTCCCAGGCCTGACGAAAGCGCAGGCCCAGCTCGATGCTGAGGTCGACCATCGGCGTGATACCGATCTGCGCCCACGGAAAGATCTCGCTCAGACCGCCGTCGGTGCCGACGAGGTGCGCGGTGTAGACGTCGTGCTTGTCGCGATCCTCGTGCAGCTCGACGACGATGTCGCCGCCGTCGGCCACGAGCTGCATGCAGCGCCGCAGCAGGGCGCGCACATCGCCGCCGATGCCGATGTTGCCGTCGACGAGCAGCACGGTCTGCCATGCGCCCTCGCGGGGCACTGCGTCGAAGATGGAGCCCTGCATCACCGGAAGTCCGGCTTCGCGGGCGATGGCCACCGCGGTGGGCGACACGTCGACCCCGAGCACCTCGAGGCCGACCTGCTGGGCGGCGCGCACCATGCGTCCGGGGCCGCATCCGATGTCGAGCAGCGGGCCGGTGGCAGCGCGCAGCAGGGTGAGGTCGGCGAGGTCGGCGTCGGCGTTCCAGCGGGCGACGTCCATCATGGTCGTGTGGGCGACATCCGTGCCCCGAGGCCGCAGCACGAGCTCGACGCGGTCGTTGCGCCGCAGGGCGCCGGCATAGGGCTCGTCGCGTCCAGCGCCGAAGGTGGCTGCCGCGATGCTCATGAGCGGCTCTGGTTGATACGGGCCGGGGTCAGGCACATGGTCAGCGCCAGCGCGAAGCGGGAGTGCGGTGCCACATGCGCCACATCGAGTGCGTCGTCGACCGTGTCGACGTCGGTGAGGGTGGGAAGCATCTCGACGCGCAGTCCGGCGCTGCGCAGGCGCACCAGCTGGGCGGCGCCGGTGATGTCGGTCGACATCGGCACGCCGCGAATGAGGTCGCCGCGGGGCTGCTCCATGCCGAGCGCCCACCAGCCGCCGTCGTTGGCCGGACCCATCCAGGCGTCGGCCTCGCCCGTCGCCTCGAAGAACGCGGAGAGGTGGTCGCGGCTCACCTGCGGGGTGTCCATGCCGATCAGCACCGTGCGGCCGGTGGCGGCGTCGAATGCGGCGGCGATGCGCTCGTCGAGGTCGCCGGTGACCTGCGGCATGATCTCGAAGTGCTCCGACCACGGCGGAAGCACTGTGCCGTCGAAGAGCAGGATGCGGCGCGTGGCGGGCAGCGCCTGCACGGTGAGCATCGTGTCGGCCAGGGCAGCCGCGGCGACGCCGGCGGCATCCTCGTAGCTGAGATCCGGGTGCAGGCGAGTCTTCACCTTGCCGGGCAGGGTCTCCTTGGCGATGACGATAACTGTGCTCACATCAAGTCTTCGTAGCCCTCCGCTGTTCGGCAAGGAGTCGTGACATGTCGGTTATCGCCGTGATCGTGCCGCGAACGGTGCCGGTGACCTTCGAGCGGCCGACGCGCGGCGAGTAGGGGCTGTCGACCTCGGCGATGCGCCAACCGGCCGCGTTGCCCGCAAGCACGAGCTCAAGGGGGTAGCCGCTGCGGCGGTCCTGCAGGTCGAGGGCGATCATCGCCTCGCGCTGCGCTGCGCGCATGGGGCCGAGGTCGTGCAGCGGCAGTCCCGTGGCGCGGCGCATGAGCACCGCGAGCGCGCGGTTCGCAACCCGCGCGTGCAGCGGCCAGGCGCCGCGGGTGGTGGGCCGACGGCGGCCGAGCACGAGGTCGGCCGCACCGCTCGCCACGGGGTCGACCACGAGCGGAAGGTCGCGAGGGTCCATCGAGGCGTCGGCGTCGCAGAACGCGACGATCGGCGCAGTCGCGGCGAGCAGTCCAGCGTGCGCGGCAGACCCGAAGCCGCGGATGGGCTCGGTGACGACGAGCGCGCCGTGCTCGCGGGCAACCTCTGCCGACCGGTCGGTCGAGCCGTTGTCGACGACGATGGCGCGGTATCCATCGGGAAGGCGGTCGAGCACCCAGGGCAGCGCCGCCTCCTCGTTGAGGCAGGGAAGCACGACATCGACCCTGGTCACTCGACTGCCGCCCGCAGGGGAGCGGTCGCGAACTCGCGCATCCCTTCCTCGAAGCTGATCGACGGACTCCACCCCAATTCAGAGCGGATGCGCTCCGACGACGCGGTGATATGACGCACGTCACCGAGGCGGTACTCCCCGGTCACGACGGGTGGCAGCTCTGGCCCGCTCAGAGCCCGCGCCAGGTCGCCGATGGTGTGCACGGTGCCGCTGCCGACGTTGAACGCGCGAAA
>JBIIAR010000082.1:0-8435 GCA_044239765.1 Microbacteriaceae bacterium | reverse complement strand
CGACCGGGCTGCAGCGCGAGCTGAAGATCCCGGGTCTGGGCGCGAAGGTCGGGCTGAAGGACCTCGCGGTGATGAACCGCCAGATGGCGACGATGATCGGCGCGGGACTCTCGCTGATCCGTACCCTGGGCATCCTCGCCGACCAGACGGAGAACCCCGAGCTCGCGCGACTGCTCAATGTCGTCAAGCAGGACGTCGAGCAGGGCACCTCGCTCTCCGAAGCGCTGATGAAGCACCCGATGGCTTTCCCACCGCTGATGATCCACATGATCCGCGCGGGAGAGACGGGCGGATTCCTCGACGAGGCGCTTGTCGGAACCGCCAACAACTTCGAGGCCGAGGCCAAGCTGCGCGACACCATCAAGTCGGCGCTCACGTACCCGGTTATCGTGCTCGTCATGGCGCTCATCGCGGTGGTCGGCATGCTCATCTTCATCGTGCCGATCTTCGAGAAGATGTTCGCCGACTTCGATGCGGAGCTTCCGCTGCCCACCCAGTTCCTGGTGGTGCTCTCGAAGAACATGATCTGGATCGGGCCGCTGGTCATCATCGCGATCGCTGTCGTCTCAGTCTGGTGGGGTCGCAACAAGAACACGGATGCCGTGCGAGCCAGGTTCGACACCTTCCTCATCAAGCTGCCCGTCTTCGGCCCGCTCTTCAAGAAGATCGCCATCGCCCGCTTCAGCCGCACCTTCGCCACCATGCTCGGCGCCGGTGTGCCGATCCTGCAGTCCCTCGGCATCGTCGGTGAGACCTCGGGCAACTGGGCGGTAGAGCAGGCACTCAAGAAGGTGCAGGAGTCGGTGCGCCAGGGCAAGTCGATCTCGGGGCCGTTGGCCGCCGAGAGCGTCTTCCCCAGCATGGTCGTGCAGATGATCGCGGTCGGCGAGGACTCCGGCTCGATGGAGACCATGCTCGAGAAGATCAGCGAGTTCTACGACGCCGAGGTCGAGGCCACCACCAAGGCCCTCACCTCGCTCATCGAGCCGCTCATGATCGCCTTCCTCGGTGTTGTCATCGGCGGAATGATCGTCGCGCTCTACCTGCCGATCTTCACCATCTACAACGAGATCAGCTAGCGCCCCAGTATTGGGGGCACTCCGGTGGGCCTAACCCCCTGTTTGAGGGATTTCGCCTAGAGGTTGGCTCAACCACCATTGGTCGTGGGGGTCATATCTTCGGGGGGGCCACCTGTCCTAATCACTAATCGACAGGAATCAATCACATGAACAAGTTCTTCAACCGTGCACTCGTTGCACGCAAGGGCGACGACAAGGGCTTCACGCTCATCGAGCTGCTCGTCGTCGTCATCATCATCGGCATCCTTGCCGCAATCGCCATCCCGGTCTTCATCGGCCAGCAGAACTCCGCCAAGGAGTCGGCGACCAAGTCGGACCTCGCGAACGCGAAGACCGCCGTCATCGCCTACCAGGTCGACAACCAGGGCACCGACACCCTGCCGACCCTGCCCCTCACGGCTGCCGCTGCGGCCACCGACGACCTCGCCGACTACGGCCTCACCTGGAGCTCCGACACCGCGTCGATCGAGTACTTCGGTACCCCGAGCTACAGCGCAGGATTCTGCATTGACGCTGTCAGCAGCACCGGTGGCGCGTTCAGCGTTAGCGACTCGGGTGGAGTCGAAGACGGCGCTTGCAGCTAATCTGAGTAAGAACTGAGTCATTGTGGGGTGCTGCTGATGCAGTGCCCCACAATGCGTCTCACGACAGCACCAAGGGGGATCGACATGAAAGCACTGCGCTCACGTCTCCTCCGCACGTCCGAGGCCGGCTTCGGCCTCGTCGAGATCGTCGTCTCGATGCTGCTTCTCGCGATCATCGCGGCAGCCTTTCTTCCGGTGCTGGCCACCACCCTCGTGCAGACGGCGAAGAACATCACCGTCACCACCGCGACCCAGATGGTGAACGACCAGCTCGAGCGCGGCCGAAACGCGGCGCCAACCTGCACGGCGCTCACCGCCTTCAAGAACGAAGTCGTGCTCGACATCGTCGACTCTCGTGCCGTTCCACTGAAGACCACGCGAACCCTCGGTCCGTGTCCCGCAACGTACCCGGGCACAGTGACCCTCACGGCGACCGTCACCCGTACCGACACCAACGTCGTCGTCGTCTCCGCCAAGACACTCATCTACCTCGAGAAGGCAACATGAGCGGCCGCCGGCGCGCGGACTCCGACGAGGGCTTCACGCTCATGGAGCTCGTTGTCGCCTCGATGCTCGGCATCATCGTGCTCCTCATCGTCGGCAGCCTTCTCATCAACGGACTTCGCGGCCAGAGCTCGGTGACCTCGATCACGAACGCGACCAATGACTCCCAGTTGGCGGCGTCGACGATTCAGGGTGACATCCGCAATGCCACCGCGGTCAAGACCACGAGCATCGGCAGCGATCAGTTCGTCGTAGCGCGGGTGGCACGCGGCACGAACACCGTGGTCACCTACGAGTGCGTCGCCTGGTACTACTCCGCGTCGAACGACGAGATTCGCAGCCGGGAGAGCTCCACGGCCATCACCGCCCCGACCGCCGGCGCACTGGCCGACTGGCGGCTCGTTGCCTCCAAGATCACGCCGAAGGGCAGCACGGTGTTCTCTGCCGCCGACCTCAAGTCGCTCTCCATCACCTTCTTCGTCGACGCGGGCACCACCGACTCGGTGCCGATCTCGACCTTCGCCGCGAGCCGTAATCCGACAGGAGACAGCGCACCATGTTTCTAAAGATCAACGACCGTTTCACGCGCCGCATGCGGCAGGACGACTCCGGCAGCGCGCTCGTCGCCGTGATCGGCGTTCTGCTGGTCACCATCGTCATCGCGAGTGTCGTCAGCGCGTCTGCGGTGCACGCCCTCGGGTACACCAGCGCCACCCGCGCGGGAACGCAGTCCCAGGCGGCTGCAGACGCGGGCATCGCGGCAGGCAAGGCCGTGCTAATGACGTCGGGCGCCTGCACCACCTCGATGACCGAGCTGAACTCGACCGACCCGCACTACCGCGTGACGATCTGGCGCGGCACGGCTACCGGCACGTGGACGCTTGGATGCCCTACCTCGACCTCCACCCAGGCCCGCCTGATCTCCACCGGCTATGCGACCTCGAAGGGCACGGCCGGCCAGGACGGCGGTGACCTCAGCTACGAGGAGCTCATCCTCAACAAAGAGGTCATCCAGTCGTCGGGTGCCGCGATCTTCCTCGGTGCGGGTGGGCAGTTCAACCAGTTCACGCTGAGCTCTGGCAACTCCGAGACAGCCGACATCCGTGTCAAGACCGGCAACTGGGAGTGCTCGTCTGCGGGAACCTACGACGGCAACATCATTGTCGAGAATGGCAGCGCCACCCTCTCGAACGCTGGCTGCCAGGTCAACGGCAGCATCCACGCCAAGACGAGCGTCACGATCAGCGCGGGCGGCAAGGTCACCGGTGACATCATCGCCTCGGGCGGCAACGTCAACATCAACGCCTCGGCCGCGAGCGTCAACAACGTCTACGTCAACGGGGACCTCAACTTCTACTCCGGCACTATCAAGGGCAGCGCAGAGGTCACGGGCTCGACGGCTACCTTCAACTCGGGTGCCGTGGTCATGGGCTCGCTCTGGACCAAGACGCTCAACAGCCTTGCCGGACGCATCAACAGCAACCTCATCGTCTCCAGCACCAGCGGCACGAGCACCATCACCCCGGGCAGCGCGAGCGACAAGCGCGTCGGCGGAACGGTGACTCTCGGTGGCGGTCTCAACAGCTGGGCCGACTCGGGCAGCTGCACACAGCACTGGAACGAGGCGGGCTATGCCTGCGCCCTGGTCGCCCAAGGTGCGGTCGGCGGACCGATCTCGCTGCGCGTGACCGGACTCGCTGCGCCCACAGCCAAGCCGGCTCCGTCCGTGCCGCCGTGGGTGGATGTCTCCTACGTCTGGGCGGACTGGCAGGCCGTCGGCTACGCGCAGCAGAAGCTCGACTGGCCGTCAACGCTGTGCAATATCGACAACAACGGTGTTAACACCGCCTACTTCCAGTCGGTGCTCAACCAGACGGTCTCGACCGTCTACGACACCCGCACGGGCTGCCCCGGAGGGGTGTACTTCGGTCTCTCCGCACACGTCAACATGTCGCTGAAGACCAACCTTACGTTTGTCGGCGCAGGCTTCCGCCTTGAGGGCATGACGGTCAACTCGAACAACACGATCGACCGGCAGATCAACTTCATCGTGCCCGACGGCAACATGGCCGCGGCTGGCCCCAACTGCAGCTACAACAACGGTCAGAAGGGCGTAATCCACTTCAACAACACGACGAAGCTGGGTGACCACGCCTATGGCATGCTCTACACGCCGTGTGCGTTCGAGATCAACAACGGCTCGAAGTGGCGCGGACAGATCTACGCGGGCAAGATCACCACGAGTGCTGCCGATGGCCTGACCTACCTGCCGATCGGCATCGCCGGCGTCAACCTCGACGGCGCGGCGATGGACCCCAGCATCTCGCCCTTCAAGGTCACCTCGAGCCGCAACCGCTCCGACAATGGTGGCGCGTGACGATTCTGCTGGCCGTTTTCGCCGGAGTCTTCGGCGCGCTTTTCGGCTCGTTTGCCAACGTGGTGATCTACCGCGTGCCGCGCAAGGAGTCGGTGGTCTCTCCGCCGAGCCACTGCCCGAACTGCGGTGCGGGCATTCGTGCGCGCGATAACGTGCCGGTGCTCGGCTGGCTGCTGCTGCGGGGCAAGTGCCGTGACTGCGGGGAGCCCATCTCGCCGCGCTACCCGCTCGTCGAGACGGCGACGGCAATTGCGCTCGTGCTCGTCGCACTGCTCTTCGCGCCCGCGATAGAGGCTGCGGCGACTCCCGCACTCGCGGTCGCCGCCGCGCTGGTCTTCGTTGCCTTCGCCTACCTCGCGGTCATCTCGATCATCCTCACTCTCATCGACCT
Organism: Microbacteriaceae bacterium; assembly: GCA_044239765.1. GTDB lineage: Bacteria > Actinomycetota > Actinomycetes > Actinomycetales > Microbacteriaceae > Conyzicola. The sequence goes on along the minus strand of JBIIAR010000082.1, from coordinate 3,500 downwards.
CGACGTGCACCGACTGCCGAACGTGATCGTGCTGCCCGCCTACGGGGTGGGGATGCTGCTTCTGGGCGTCGCATCCGTTCTCTCGGGTGACTTCGAGTCGCTCGCTATCGCGGCCGCGGGTGCCGGTGCACTGTTCGCGCTCTACCTCATCGCCGCACTGGTCTACCCGGGCGGGATGGGCCTCGGCGACGTCAAGCTCGCTGGCGTTCTCGGGCTCTACCTCGGCTACCTCGGCGTCGGAAATCTCGTCGTCGGCGCGTTCGCGCCGTTCGTGCTCGGCGGCCTCTTCGCCGTTGTACTCTTGCTGCTCAAGCGTGCAGGACGAAAGAGCGGCATTCCGTTCGGCCCGTGGATGATTCTGGGCACCTGGATCGGCGTCGCAGCGGGCGCGCAGATCTTCACCTGGTATCTGGCGCTGTTCGGTCTGTGAGTATGAAGAAACACTGGTTCGTGGGGGGAATGCCGACATGGCGACAAATGCGATAGGCCTCGACTTCGGTCGGGACGTGCTTCGGGCCGTTGAGCTCGATGGCGCAGACAAGGCCAAGCCGACAGTAGTTCGCTATGCGGAGCTTCCGCTGCCCGAGGGCGCGGTGCGCAGCGGCGAGGTGCGCGAGGTCAACACCGTCAGCTCGGCGATTCGCCGCCTCTGGTCGACTGCCGGCTTCAAGTCGAAGAACGTCGTTCTCGGCATGGGCAACCAGCGTGTGCTGGCCAGGGAGCTGACGGTGCCGAAGATGGGCATCCGCCAGATCCGCGAGTCCCTTCCCTTCCAGGTGCAGGAGATGCTGCCCGTTCCGGTCAACGAGGCACTGCTCGACTTCTACCCCGTCTCTGAGGGCATCGGCGAGCAGGGTCCGGTCATCAACGGCCTGCTGATCGCGGCGATCAAGGAATCGGTCATGGCCAACGTGAACGCGGTGCGCCAGGCGGGCCTCGAGCCGGTGCAGGTCGACCTCATTCCCTTCGCTCTTACCCGCGTGCTCGTGCGTGAGCCCTACAACCGCGGAACCGTCGCCATCATCGACATCGGCGGCAGCACCACCAACGTCGTTGTCGCCACCAATGGCGTGCCCCAGTTCGTTCGCATGATCCCGGGCGGCGGCGACGACATCGGTCGTGCTCTCGTGGCCCAGCTCGACGTCAGCCCCCAGCAGGCCGAGACCCTCAAGATCACGCGAGGCTTCTACGGACCTCCGCCCACGAACGAGCTCGACCAGCGCGCGTCAGAGCTCATTCACAACACCGCCCTCGAGCTGCTCACGAGCCTGCGCAACACCCTCAACTTCTTCACCAACTCGCACCAGAACGATCCCATCCAGGCGATCCTGCTCTCGGGCGGCGGCTCGATGCTGAACGGCCTCGCGCAGGCGCTGGGTGAGCTCACCCGCCTGCAGATCATCCCCGCCGATCCGTTTCGCACTGTTGTGCTCTCGAAGAACCTGCGCAACACGAGCAGACAGGATCAGCTCAATATGACTACCGCGCTCGGACTCGCGATGGGATCGGCCTCATGAGCGCCGCGGACAAGAACAACCAGCGGCTGATCGTCGGCGGGGTTCCCCGCGCCGACCTTCTGCCCCCGGAGATCAAGCAGGACAAGGTCGCGGGGCGACAGCGCTCCAACCTCATCGCTGGCCTCATCCTCGTGGTCTTCCTCGTGGCCGTCGCCTATGGCGGCTCGGCGTTTCTCGCCATCGGAGCGAACGCCTCGCTCGTTGCGGAGCAGCAGCGCAGCGCCGACCTGCTCGCAGAGCAGGCCGAGTACAGCGAGGTGCGGCAGCTGCAGGCACAGCTCTCTGCAGCGCAGGCATCACTGCTCGTCGCGTCGGCCGCCGAGGTCGACTGGTCGCCCCTCCTCAGCGACTACTACGCGACGCTTCCCGCCGGATCAACGGTGCAGTCGCTCGGAGTCACGCTGATCACCGGCTCGACCGCGCAGGTGGTCTCTCCGCTGTACGAGACCGGAGTGGTCGAGATCATCGCGGTTGTTGAGACGCCCACCGTTCCCGACAGCGCGGCCTGGCTGTCGCGGCTGAACACGCTTCCCGGGTTCGCCGACTGGACGCCGAGCGCGGTCACCCAATCGCTCAACGGCTACACCACCACGGTCACCGTGCACCTCGGACTCGACGCCGCCTGGGCGCGATACTTTCCAACCGACGACGCTGAGACCAGCGATGAAGAAGAGGAGACGGCACCGTGAGCCCTCGTAACCGCATCTGGCTGCTGGTCGTCGTTGTCATCGGCCTCGGGGTTGTAGCCCTGGGCTACCTGCTGGGCATCGCGCCCAAGATCGAGGAGATCAAGGCCGCCGATGCCGCCCGCGCCGAGGCGCTCTCGACCAACACCCTCTACGAACGTCAGCTGGCGAAGCTGAAGAAGGACTTCGAGGGCATCGACGACATCCAGGACCAGCTGGACGAGCTCAGCGTGCAGCTTCCGGCCGAGGCCGGGTATGACACCTACCTCTACGTCGCCAACGAGCTCGCCGCAGCGTCGGGCACCGTGGCCAGCGACTTCACCTTTGGCGTGCCGACGCTCTTCACCGCAGACAGCGCGGGTCTGATCGCCGCGGCGGCAACTGCTGGCGAAGACGAAGAGGCACCGGTCGAGCCAGAGTTGACCGGCGTTGCTCCCGATGGCGCTCTCGTCGGGCTGCCGTGGGCGATCACCGTCACCGGAAAGCTCGACGCACTGCGCCTCTACATCGCGAGCCTCCAGCGCACCGACCGCCTGTTTCTCGTGACCGGCTTCTCCATCTCGCTCGCGACTGGTGAGAACGCTCCACCAGACGAGTACGACCTTGTCGTCAACGGCATGACCTTCGTGCTGATGAACAGCTCTGTCACGGACAAAGCGGATGAGGAAGACGAGGAGCCGACCCCGACTCCGGATCCGACTCCCACGAGCACCCCGACTCCGACGTCCACCCCGACGTCGAGCGCAACGCCGACGCCATAGCTGGGAGCCTGCTGGATGCGCTCTGAGCGCACACCGGTAAAGTGACTAGGGAAATCCGGATGCCCACCCGGGCGAAAAGGAGTGTTCCCATGGCTACGAAGAAGACCGATGCAACCGCGGCCCCCGAGGTCGTGGAGTCACCCGCTGCCGAAACGCCCGTTGTCGAGACGCCTGTTGTCGAGACGCCCGTCGACGAGAAGCCCGTTGTCGAAAGGGCGGTTGTCGAGAAGCCCGTCGACGAGGTACCCGTCGCGCAAGTGCCCGTCACCGAGGTGCCCGTAGCCCAGGTTCCTGCTGCACAGCAGCCCGAGACCGAGGTTCTGACCGAGACCACCCCGCCTGCTGCGCCGGTGCAGGAGGTCATCGTCATCGATGCTCCCGTCGCTCCGCGCAAGAAGGGCAACCGTGGCGTTGGCTTCGCGCTGGCCCTCCTGGCCACGGTGGTATTCGCGGCGCTGCTCGTCGGCGCCGCCTTCGTGCTCTCGCTCGTCACCGACAGTGGAATCGGGTTCCTCACCGAGCCGACCTTCTACCTT
>JBIIAR010000339.1:0-2797 GCA_044239765.1 Microbacteriaceae bacterium | reverse complement strand
CGGCGTCGGTGGCGCCTTCACCTTGTCCTCGGTGATCAGCCTGTCCGCGGTCACCCCGGTACTTGCACTGATGGTCGGGCTCGCTGTCGGCATCGACTACTCCCTGTTCATCGTCAACCGGCAACGCCGACTCATCCTCGACTCCAAGCTGAGCGCCGGCGATGCCGCTGCTCGCGCCACCGGCACCGCGGGCAGCGCCGTCTTCTTCGCAGGCCTCACAGTCCTGATCGCGCTATGTGGCCTGTCGGTGGTGGGGATTCAGTTGCTGACGACAATGGCCCTGGTCGCCGCAGCCACGGTCGCCGCCGCGATCGCGGTCGCGCTCACCCTGGTGCCAGCGCTCCTGGGCCTGGTCGGGGAGCGAATCGTCAGCGCTCGAGCGCGCCTGAAGTCGTCCGGGGCGGCTGACGAGAACCACCCGGTTGCTCATCGGTTCGTCTCCGCGGTTGTGAGATTCCGTTTGCCCGCGGTGCTGATCGTCGTGGCCGTCCTGGGCGCTCTGGCGATACCTGCCACCTCGCTGACGCTGGGGCTGCCATCATCAGCCACGGCCAACACCGGGACGGCAGAACGGGAGAGCTACGACCTAACAGCCGCCGGTTTCGGAGAAGGATTCAGCGGCCAACTCGTTCTCGCTGCAACGTCAGAGGACGGAACCAAGATCGATGATCAAACCATCGCAAACCTCTCCGACGACCTCCGCGCCCTGAGCAACGTCGATCTGGTCCTCCCCGGCGGGCTCAACGACGACCGTACGACAGCGATCCTTTCGGTCGTGCCCACCTCGGGTCCGGCCTCGGAAGCTACCGGTGACCTGGTGCACGAAATCCGGGGACTGGCCGACGAGTTCTCCGATCAATACGGTCTCACCGTGGGCGTGACCGGCCAAACGGCGATCACCCTGGACATCTCGGCTGCCATGGCTGCCGCCCTCCCTCTCTATCTGACAGTGATCGTGGTGCTGTCCCTGATCATCATGCTGCTCGTCTTCAGGTCACTACTCATCCCCATTCAGGCGACTGCCGGGTTTCTCTTCAGCGTCCTCGCAACCCTTGGCGTCCTCACCCTCGTGTTCCAGGAAGGCTGGTTTTCCACGGTTCTCGGGTTCGACACCCCCGGCCCGGTCGTCAGCTTCCTGCCCATCCTCGTCACCGGGATCCTGTACGGCCTTGCTATGGACTACCAGGTCTTCCTGGTGTCCTCCATGCGCGAATCCCATGTCCACGGCCACGCCGGTCAGGAAGCGATCAAACGCGGATTCGAACACGCCTCGAAAGTCGTCGTAGCAGCGGCCATCATCATGGTCGCCGTCTTCGCCGGGTTCGCATTCAACGAAGACATCATGGTCAAGCAAATCGGAGTCGCCCTTTCCATCGGCATCCTCCTCGACGCATTCCTGATCAGGATGACCCTCACACCAGCCCTGCTCGCACTCTTCGGCGACAACTCCTGGTGGATCCCGCGATGGCTCGACCGGATCCTGCCCAACCTCGACATCGAAGGCGACAAGCTGAACAAGGAACTATCGCTCCAAAAAGGATCACCCCCGTCGACGTAGTCCAGGCGCAAGGGGATGGACGGGTTACCAACGAGAAGTGGAGACCAACCTATGGAGACAGCAGACGAGGCAGGAACGCCGACACCTGCCCCGGCCACGCCGCGAGAAACTCCGACCGCCGAAGAGACCCTGATGCGCGCCGGGGCACTTCTTTACAGCATTGGCAATGGTGAAAGAGGCCTTGCGGGAGACCGACGATGAAGGAGGCGATGGTCGCCGGCCGGAGCCGCCAACCATCGCATGACCTAGCCGAGACGCCGGGAGAGGATCTCAAGCACGGCGTCGAAGCGCGGGGCGAGGATCGCGCGATGCTGTTGCATGTGCGCGTGGACCCCCTCCGCACTCTTCAGCAGCCGGAGGTGACGCAGCTGGTTGAGCTTGTCCGGCCCGATGCTCTGCGAGGAACTGCGGGAACGGTACCACGCGACGTTGTCGACGGAGGCGCCGAAGAAGGCGACCCCGCCTCGACCTCCTCGAGCGAGCAGGTGGTGCCGGTCGGGTTGGAGAACATCGGCACGCACCACATGCCGCGAATCGACCCGTCGGAGACGACCAACTTGCGGATCGCGTCGAGGTCCAGCGCCCCCTCCACGAAGGGCACCGGGATCATGCGGATGCCCATGGCCTCGCAGATCGCGAAGTGGGGGTCGTATCGCGGCAGCGGGCACGGGAACGCGACATCCGCGTCCCGCCACGGCGTGCCGCCCGCGACTCCGTGCAGCATGGCGTGCGAGATCACGTCGTGCATGATGGTCAGGCTGGCGTTGCCGAGGGCGAGCAGCTGCCGGCGGGAATGCTCAGCAGCTGCCCGAAGATCGCGCGCAGCTCGGGCAGGCCGTCCGGGCCGCCGTAGTTGCGCAGGTCGGTGCCCGCCAGGTCCCGGTAGTCGGTCTCGCCCGGCAGCCCGAGGAGGGCGTTGGAAAGGTCGAGCTGCTCAGGAGACGGCTTGCCCCGGGTCAGGTTCAGCTTCAGCCCGGCGGCGAGGAGGGACTCGTACTGCTCTCGTAGTTGCGCTCACGGGCACAACGCTACCGGCGAGCATCCCGCAGTCGGCACTCGGGTCAGACCGGGGCCGATCGCGCTACTCCACGAGGATGGTGGCGGCGGCGCCGGAGCTGTCCTCGCTCACCGGATAGCTGCCCTTCTCGGTGGATGCTGCGACGAGGCGCCGGGGTTGCATTGGCCGAGCCTAGGTCGCGAACCTGGCGCCCGATCTGAGGGGAACAGCCTCAGTCGACG
>JBIIAR010000340.1:0-2797 GCA_044239765.1 Microbacteriaceae bacterium | reverse complement strand
GAGGGCGTACTGGCCCTCGAAGATCGTCTTGCCATTGCCCGTGGTGATCTCGGAGGCCTGCACCGAGGCTGCCACGATCGGGGTGGGGTACTCAGCGTCGGGTTCCAGGCCAAAGCTGCCCTTCGCCGTGACGATGCTCGACGAGTCACCGGAGGTGACGAGCGGCTCGCAGGCGCCCGTGGGGGCACTCGTTGAGCAGGCTGCGAGTGTGACGAGCAGGCCAGCTGCAGCGGTCAGCGCGATGATCTTGCGCACGAATCCTCTTTCTTCTTCGGCCCGGGACTAGATAACTCTACTGGTCGGCGGCGGCCGACTTTGCGGCATCGGCGGCTCGCGTCGCCTCGCGTGCCGTCTTGCGCAGTCGCTTGTCGCTCGCCTGCCGGTCACCGAGCGCACCGGGTGTCCACAGCTCTACGTCCTCGTCGCTGAAGTCGCTCTTCGACGCACGGCGCTTGAGCTCTGGCAGCACGGTTCCTGGGGCGAGTCGGCGCGCGGTGAGCAGAAAGCCGGTGTGGCCGATCATGCGGTGGTCGGGACGCACGGCGAGCCCCTCGACGTGCCAGCCGCGAATCATCGTCTCGGTGGAGTCGGGGTTGGTGAAGTTGTCGGTAGCGCGAATCGCCTCGGCCACGCGCGAGAGCTGGGTGACGGTCGCGATGTAGCAGACCAGCACTCCCCCGGGCTTCAGGGCGACGGAGACCGAGTCTAGGCACTCCCACGGGGCGAGCATGTCGAGAATGACGCGGTCGACGCTGCCGGGCTCGGTGACGGTGGGCAGTGCATCCGCGAGGTCGCCGAGAGTGATCGACCAGTTGTCGGGCGATGCGCCGAGAAAGGCCTCGACGTTGCCGCGCGCGACGGTCGAGAACTCCTCGCGGCGCTCGAAGCTCTTGAGCTCGCCGTCCGGGCCGATGGCGCGCAGCAGCCAGAGCGACAGGGCGCCGCTGCCGACGCCGGCCTCGACGACGGTCGCCCCCGGGAAGATGTCGCCGACGGCGAGAATCTGGGCGGCGTCCTTCGGGTAGATGATGGCTGCGCCGCGGGGCATCGACATGACGAAGTCGGTGAGCAGCGGGCGAAGGGCGAGAAACTCGACCTCGTTGTTGCTGAGCACGACCGAGCCGTCGGGCAGGCCGATCACGTCATCGTGCTTCACGAAGCCCTGGTGGGTATGGAACTCGGCGCCCACCTCGAGGGTGATGGTGTTGAGGCGGCCCTTGGGCCCCGTCATCTGCACGCGGTCCCCTGTTCGGAAGGGGCCGCTCTGTCGTCGGAAGACCTGGCTCATGCGCGCCTCGATGCGTAGATGTCGAAAAGATCGGCGGCGGTGAGGCCGCTCATGTCGTGCAGGTCGTAGGCAGGGTCGTCGATGAGCGGCACGTGCATCGGCACGGCGATGACGACCGCGCCGGCGGCGACCGCAGAGGCGACGCCGGGCGCGGAGTCCTCGAGCGCGACACAGTCGGAGGCCGACACCCCCAGCGCCTGCGCGCCGACCAGATAGGGCTGCGGATGCGGCTTGCTGTGCTCCACATCGTCGCCGCCGATGATGGCCGCGAAACCATCGAAGCCGATCGACGCCGCAATGTGCTCTGCCATGCGCCGAATGGACATCGTGACAAGAGCCGTCGGAACGCCGAGCTCATGCAGCTCGAACAGCAGCTCGCGAGCCCCTGGGCGCCACGGCACCTCGACGGTGACCTGCTCGAGAACCCGGGTGGTGAGCTGCTCGATGATCTCGTCCTCGGTGAGCGCCACGCCCTTGGCCTGCAGGATGCGGGCGGAGTGCCAGAGACCGGAGCCGACCAGCTGCAGGGCGTCCTCATCCGTCCAGGTTCCGCCGAAGGAGCTGACGAGCTCGCCCTCGGCAACCATCCAGTAGGGCTCGGTGTCGACGAGTGTGCCGTCCATGTCCCAGAGAACGGCGGCGGGGCGGAGGGAGGTCACAACCGACAATCGTACGGGTAGTTCTATCCTTGAGAGTGAGGCGTCGACGGCGCCGAGAGGTGAGGTACCTGTGTCATCGAAACCCGGATTCTCGAAGGGCCGGCTTCTCGTCGCCTTTGAAGGCTGGAATGACGCGGGCGAGGCCGCCAGCGGCGCGGTCAACGCGCTCAAGGAGCAGCTCGAGGTGCTGCCGATTCTCGAGGTCGAGCCCGAGGACTACTTCGACTACCAGTTCAACCGTCCGACGGTGTCTCTCGACGAGCACGGCCGCCGGCAGCTGACCTGGCCGGCGGTGACGCTCTACGGTCCTGTGGTGGCTGAGGTGTCATCCGTCTTTCTGCTCGCGGGCTCCGAGCCGAGCCGCGGCTGGAAGACCTTCACCGGCGAGATTCTCGACGTGATTGAGGCCAACGGCATCGGCGGCATCGTGTTCCTCGGTGCGATGCTCGCCGACGTTCCCCACACACGGCCTATCTCCACTTTCGTCAGCACCGAGAACGACGAGCTGCGCGCGCAGCTCGGCATCGAGCGCAGCAGCTATGAGGGACCGGTGGGCATTCTCTCCGTGCTCGCGGATGCGGCAGAGCGGGTCGGTATCCCGACCGTGTCGATCTGGGCCTCCGTGCCGCACTATGTGCACAACGCGCCCTCCCCCAAGGCCACTCTCGCCCTCATCGACAAGCTCGAGGAGATCACCGATCTCGTCGTACCCCGCGGCGACCTGATCGACGAGGCACAGGCGTGGGAGAGCGGCATCGACGCCCTCGCCTCGGATGACGACGACATGTCGTCGTACATCGAGCAGCTCGAGCAGGCCAGAGACACGGTCGACTCCCCCGAGGCCAGCGGT
>JBIIAR010000337.1:0-2803 GCA_044239765.1 Microbacteriaceae bacterium | reverse complement strand
AGGCATTCACGCTGGCGGAAGCCCAGGATGTCGCAGGCGATTAGCATCGCTAATCGCGCCGTGGTCCGCGAGGACCGCGGCGAAGACCTGTGGGGGAAATAGTGGAGACCGACTCAGCTGGCCAGCCCTGGTCTGGCCGTCACTTCGAGGCGAACACCAACGCGGATGACGACGGCTCGGCTCCGGAGCACCTCATCGAGGCGATCCGCCGCTTCCGCACGCGCGAGCTCGGCGAGGCAGAGGTGCTCGATGCCCTGCGCACGTCGCGCCTGCTGATCCCGCTCGTTGCCAACCTCGGCGCCGACGGGCTGAACGAGCACGGCCACGACAAGACGCAGGAGCTGTCGATCGTGACGGTTGTCGGACCCGACGGCAGAACGGTGCTTCCGGCGTTCACGAGTGTCGCCGCGATGAGCGCGTGGAACCCGTCGGCGCGCCCGATCCCGACCGAGGCGGTGCGTGTGGCGCTGGCAGCGGCGCACGAGCAGACGGACCTCGTGGTTGTCGACGCGACGAGTGCGACGGAGTTCGCCATCCGGCGTCCCGCCCTGTGGAGCCTGGCTAGCGGAGAGCGCTGGGTGCCCTGCTACCTCGACGAGGCCGTGCTCGACGCCTTCGCCGTATCGGCGTCGGGGGAGTCGGCCGCGCGATCGGTCGCCCTGGTGGCTGGTGACGCCGACGCGCGTCTCGCCGGCCCCGAGCTCGTCGTGCAGCTCACGCTTGCCCCCGGTCTTGCGAAGGACGAGCTCGACGCCCTGCTCGCTCGCCTGCAGGAGCGCTGGGCCGAGGATCCGGTGATCGCCGAGCGCGTGGACTCCCTGAAAGTGCAGCTTCTCGCGTCTGCCTAGGATTGCTCACATGCGTCTGCGCCTGCTCGGAGCTCTGGCGGCCCTCGCTGTGCTCGCGGGCTGCACGCCCTCCGGTGCGGCCTCTGACTCCGGCCAGCTGATCACCGCGGGCACGGAGCAGACCAACCTCATCCAGGTTGGCGAGCTGTCGCGCTCCTACATCGTGCGCGCCCCCGATGACAAGACCGCCCCGATGCCCCTGCTCATCATGATGCACGGTGCGGGCGGTGACGCGAGCCGGGCCGAGCGCGCTACCGGCTTCTCTGACGACGCCCTCGCCAACGACTTCGTCGTCGCCTACCCGAACGGCACCCAGGCCAACCTCGTCACCGGGGAGCTGGCCTGGAACGCCGGCGCCTGCTGCGGGCTTGCCCGCGACAGCGAGATCGACGACGAGAGCTTCATCCTCGCCATGATCACCGAGCTGCAGGCCGCCTACCCGATCGACCCGGAGCGCATCTACCTCGCCGGTTTCAGCAACGGCGGAATGATGAGCTACCGCCTCGCCTGCGATCACGGCGAGCTCTTCGCCGGTGTCGCGGTGGTCAGCGGGGCACTCAACTACTCGCCGTGCGCGCCGGCGGTGCCGTTGTCGGTGCTGATCGTGCACGGGCTGCTCGACGCAACGGTGCCGTACAACGGCGGTGAGACCAACCCCACCACCGCGTCGCGCTTCGGCCAGTGGACCAACGGCTCGGTCGCGTTGGCCACCGAGTTCTGGCGGGTGCACGACAGCTGCGATACGGATGCGGTGGTCACCTCAGACGAGTTCACCTCGACCGAGGCCTACTCCGGCTGCGACGCCGACACGACGCTCGACGTCGTGACCATTACCGACGGCACCCACACCTGGCCGCGGGTCGACACCCTCGGTGTCGACGGGTCGCAGCTGATCCTCGAGTTCTTCAGCCTCAACTGAGCGCGACGCGAGACCTAGTTGACGGGGCCCGTGAACTTCTCGCCCGGACCCTTGCCCGGGGCATCCGGGTGGCTCGACTCCTCGCGAAACGCGAGCTGCAGCGTGCGCAGTCCGTCGCGCAGAGCGAGGGCGTGGTGGTCGCCGATCTTGGGGGCGCTGGCGGTGACGAGGCCGGCGAGAGCCTCGATGAGGGTGCGTGCCTCGTCGAGGTCCACCTGGTCCGCTGCGTTGGGGTCGTCGGCAAGCCCGAGCTTGACCGCCGCGGCGGTCATGAGGTGCACAGACACCGTCTGGATGACCTCGACGGCGGGCACCTCGGAGATGTCTCTGGTGTCGTCGTCGACGTAGCTGTAGTCCGACATAGGGGTGCCCTTCGTGAATGAGGCGGTATCTGCTATTCTTATGCAGGCTCCGGGGCTTGCCCCGGTACGAAAGTGGAGATTCTCCCACCTGGCAACCGACTCATAAAGGTTACCGGGTACGTGTACACCCCGCAGAACCGTGCGAACGGCGATGTAGAAAAACAGGGTGTTTTCTGAATTCTTTCCTTTCGTTGCTGCGCGGCATCCGCCGGGCATCAGGCTCTAGAAGCTCTACGAAAGAAGACTCGCATCAGCGATCCCCGTACCAATGACCGAATCCGCGTTCCGGAGGTCCGTCTTGTTGGCCCCAATGGCGAGCAGGTTGGAGTTGTCCGCATCGAGGACGCCCTCCGCTTGGCTCAGGAGGCCGACCTGGATTTGGTTGAGGTAGCTCCCAACTCCAAGCCGCCCGTGGCCAAGATCATGGACTACGGCAAGTTCAAGTACGAAGAGGCCCAGAAGGCCAAAGAGGCTCGTCGCAACCAGGCGAACACCATTCTCAAGGAGGTGCGTTTCCGTTTGAAGATCGATACGCACGACTACGAGACCAAGCGCAAGCACGCTGAGGGCTTCCTCGCGGCTGGCGACAAGGTGAAGGCCATGATCCTGTTCCGCGGTCGCGAGCAGTCGCGCCCCGAGCAGGGCGTTCGCCTGCTGCAGCGCTTCGCCGAGGA
>JBIIAR010000338.1:0-2803 GCA_044239765.1 Microbacteriaceae bacterium | reverse complement strand
GCGCGCTGCCTGAAAACAGCTGGGGGTTGCGCTCTAGCCGCGTTTGCTGAAGTGCCGCCGCCACCATGCGGCCAGGCGCGCCGTCTGGCGATCGGTGAACTCGTTGGAGAGCGTGAAGGCCTCTGCGGTGGGGTTCGCACCGGCGTTGACGGCGGCGATCGCCTCGAGGGCGCGCTTCTCGTTCTCGTCGGTCACCTGCGAGCCGCCGCAGCCGCCCGACGCTTCAGGCGCTCCTCCTCGGCCGCCGCAGACTCCTCTGGGGTGAGGGCCGTGCCGCCGAGATGCCGCGGCTGCCACCACTGCCCCGCGCCGTCGAGCGGAAACTCCTGCTGAGCGGTGACGAGCAGGGCCTCCATCTCGGCCTTGAGGCGCGCGGTGGCCTCGGTCGGGTCATCCGTCGCGGCGACCGTGATCGGCTCGCCGATCACGATCACGATCGGTGCGCCGATGCGGTCGCGCACGGTCGTCTTGTGGCCCTTGGCCATCAGACGCTGTCCGCCCCACACCGCGATCGGTATTAGCGGCACCCCCGCCTCGGCGGCAAGGCGCGCGGCGCCGGTCTTGAGCTCGCGGATCGTGAAGGACGCGCTCACCCCCGCCTCGGGAAACACGCCGATGAGCTCCCCCGCCTGCAGCGCGGTGATCGCCTCGGCATACGCGCCGGCGCCGGCCTTCATGTCGACCGAGATGTGCTTCATGTTGCGCATCAGCGCACCGATGGGCTTCTTGTCGAATACGGGCTTCTTCGCCATGAAGCGGATGCGGCGACGGTTGTGCAGCCACGTCACCCACTCGACGAGCGCGAACTCCAGGTAGCCGAAGTGGGTCATGGCGATCACGGCGCCGCCCGCGTCGGGCAGGTGCTCGCCACCGATGACGGTGGGTTTGAGGCGCAGAGCGCCGAACATTGCCCGGCCGACGCCGATTGCCCCGGTGTAGATCGGCTCGTTGCGGTACCTCATGCCCTCAGCCTAGAAGAGAGTTCTGTGCGCGATACCGTATAGACATGAACCGCCGCACCCTTATCATCGCCACCGCCGCGGCCGGGGCCGTCGTCGTTCTCGGTGGTGCCGCGCTCATCGTTCTCGCCCTCACTGCCGACGCCTCCGCGCGGGCGGACTACGACACAGCCGCAGGCGAGCTCGCCGCGGCCACCAGCGCGCTCAACGACGCACAGCGCGGGCTCAGCATCGCCCAGCAGCATGCCGCCACAACCGCCCAGAGCGCCCGCAACGTCGCGGCGATCGACCCGGCACTCGTCGACGATGCGACGACAGTGGAGGGGCTGACGGCGACCATCCAGCCTCTGGTCGACGCGGCCCAGCTCGTCGAGGTTGAGGGCGCCATCGGCTACCCGGCGCCGCTGCGCGGTGTGCTGGTGCTCACCGCATCCGCCCCCTCCGATCGGGACGCCCTCACGTCCGCTGCTGCCAACCTGCGCAGCGCGGCCAAGAAGCTCGCGACGCAGACCACCGCGCTGACCGCGCAGACGACCGCGATCGCCACCGCCGATACCGATGCGGATGCCGCCACGGCCGCCGTCGCCGCCGCGGCCTACCGACACGGCGTGGCCGCAGTGCCGCCCGCCCGTGCCTCGGCTGACTCCGTCGCCGCGTACACGGCGGCTGTCGCCGCCCTCGAGTCACCCGCCGCGGACGCCGACCTCGCCACCCTCGTTCTCGCCTACCGCGATTCCTGGAACGCGGCTGTGGCGTCGGACGCTGCCGCCCGCTCCACGACCGGCGCGGCGGAGGCGACGTACATCAAGGGCGTGCTCATCGTGAACAAGACCTACGGACTGCCGAGCACCTTCGGCAACGGGCTGACCACTGAGACGTCGAACGCCTTCACTGCGATGCAGGCCGCGGCCGCGACCGCGGGCCACAACATCTACATCTCGAGCGGCTACCGCTCGTTCTCTGCCCAGACGAACGTCTACAACAAGTACAAGGCCAACGAGGGCCAGGCGGGCGCGGACACCCACTCGGCCCGCCCCGGACACAGCGAGCACCAGTCCGGCCTCGCCTTTGACCTCAACAGCATCACGCAGGCCTTCGGCTCCACGCCAGAAGGCATCTGGACGGCGCAGAACGCGCACCTCTACGGCTTCATCGTGCGCTACCCGCAGGGCAAGGAGTCGATCACCGGCTACATCTGGGAGCCGTGGCACCTGCGGTACGTCGGGGTCGACCTCGCGACGACCCTGTACACCAGCGGGCAGACGCTTGAGGAGTACCTCGGGGTCGACTCGGTCTACAGCTAGCTGGATAGACTCCCTCCGTGAGCGGCACCGACGGTTCCCCTGAGACGACGCCCGGGATGCCCGCCACGCGTGGCATCGAACCGCCGACCTCCGGCTTCGGCCCGCCCCCGCCGCCCGACTTCGGCATAATCGCCGCTGACTACCCGGTCGAGCCGGTTCTGGTGCAACCCCTGCCCTCACGGCGCACGGTCCGACCGGGGGCTATCGTCGCGATCATTGCGGCGATTCTCGTTGTCTTCGTTCTTCTCCTCGGACTCGTTGTGGTCGGGATCAGCAACCTCCTCAGCCTGGCCGGAGACCCAGGCCAAGCCGCCCCGTCCTCCGAGAGCAATGACTCCGGCCAAAGCGACCCCGATCAAGGCCAAGGTGACCCTGGACCCGGCTCAGGAGCGGTCGAGACCACGCTGCAGGCAATGATCGATGAGTACAAGACGGCCCGAGAAACCGGCTCGCTCTGGGCCGACATTCCCGACTCCGAGTACAACCGCACCGCCGTTAGCGCGTTCGTCTACCTCCTCACCGACTTGAAACTCGCAGCGA
>JBIIAR010000336.1:0-2805 GCA_044239765.1 Microbacteriaceae bacterium | reverse complement strand
CCCTGAGAACTTCGAGGTGATGGAGCAGGGGGAGAGCTGGAACCTGGCCGGCGTCGCGATCGCGATGGCGATCTGGCTGGTTGTCGGCTTGATCGGGACGCGCCTGACCTTCCGCTGGATCCGCAAGGATAGCTAGATGCAGCAGCAGCGCTGGTGGAGTGTCGCCGTGGTCGGTACCTCGGCGGTGCTCGCCAGCCTGCTTCCGCTCATCGCGCAGAGCATGTGGCAGCGCACCGTCGGCCTTGCGGCGATCGCCGTCTTTCTCGCCTTCTGGTTTGCCGTGGGAGCCAGGGTGGCCGATGGCTCGCGCGGGGCGGTTCTCGTCGCCATCGTCACTATCGCCTTCGCCGGTGCGCTGGCCCTCGCGCACCCCGTGTTCGCCTTCGCCCAGGCGATCGCCTTTCCCCTCGTCTGGACGCGCCTCGAGAGCACACGACGGTCGATCGTCGCGAGCATCGCCCTCGCCATCACTGTCGGCATCGGCATGTTCTTCGCCCAGGGCGCCTCGACCGACGCACTCATCAGCGCGCTGCTCAGCGAGGGGCTGTCGCTGATCTTCGCGATCGCCTTCGGGCTGTGGATCACGCGCATCGAGAACCGCAGCACCGAGCGCCAGCTTCTCATCGATGAGCTGCGAGCCACCCAGCACACCGTCGCCATGCTCAGCCAGGACGCCGGGGTCACGAGCGAGCGCGAGCGGCTGGCCCGCGAGATCCACGACACCATCGCGCAAGACCTCACCGGTCTCGTGCTGCTGGCCCAGCGTGCCGGCCGCGAGCTCTCAACCGGCGACACCGCCGCGGCGGGCGAGCAGCTCGTACTGCTCGAGGAGGGTGCCCGCACCGCCCTCGCCGAGACGCGCGCACTCGTCGCCTCTACGGCACCGACCGGGCTCGACACCGGCGGCATCACGGCGGCCCTCGATCGGCTCGCGCAGCGCTATGAGCGCGAGACAGCGATCGCCGTGACAGTGCGAGCGGATGTCGACCCGCCCCTCAGCCGCGACCTCGAGGTCGTGCTGCTGCGCTGCGCGCAGGAGGGGCTGGCCAACGTGCGCAAGCACTCGGGTGCGAGCGCCGCGGCCCTCACCCTCGTCGCGAGCGACAGCGGCATCACCCTGCGCGTCGCCGACAACGGCTCCGGCTTCGATCCGGCCCAGCCCTCGAGCGGCTACGGGCTGAGCGGCATGCGCGAGCGTCTTGCGCTGGTAAGTGGCAGCCTCGAGGTCGCCAGCGGCCCAGAGGGCACGACGTTGACGGTGACCCTGTGATCCGGGTGCTGGTGGCCGACGACCACCCCATCGTGCGCTCCGGCATCGTCGCGCTGCTCGAGTCTGCGGGCGACATGGAGGTCGTCGGCACGGCAGGCACGGGCCTCGAGGCGGTGGAGCTGGCATTGCAGCTCGGGCCGCACATCGTGCTGATGGACCTGCGCATGCCGGGCATCGATGGGGACGAGGCGACGGCGCGCATTCTCAGCGTGCGCAGCGATATCCGCGTGGTTGTCCTGACGACCTATGAGACGGATGCCAGCATCCTCACCGCGATCGAGGCGGGCGCGAGCGGCTACCTGCTCAAGGCGGCGCCGCAGGAGGAGATCCTGGCCGGAATCCGCTCGGTGGCCCGCGGCGAGGTGGCGCTCGCGCCCTCGATCGCCGCGATGCTCGTCAACCGGGTGAAGCGTCCGCAGGTCTCGCTGAGCGCGCGCGAGACCGAGGTGCTCGGCCTCGTCAGCCAGGGGCTGAGCAACCCGGCCATCGCCAAGCAGCTCTTTCTCAGCGAGGCGACCGTGAAGACCCACCTGCTGCACGCGTTCGAGAAGCTCGAAGTGAATGACCGAACGCGTGCAGTGACGAAGGCGATGGAGCTAGGCCTGCTGTGACTGGCGGCGCATCACCAGCACGAAGCCGGCCAGCAGCAGCGCACCCGCGAGGCCGAGGGGCAGCAGGGGCGCGGAGCCCGTGGAGGCGAGCGCTGCCGTGACCGCTGCCGCGTAGGCGATCGGTCCCGTGTACGAGATCGCGCCGATCGTGCCGTTGGGCAGCAGCGTGAACCAGACGTGGGCCGTCAGCGTCGTGCCGTTGCGCGCCACCCCCGTGAGGATCAGCTCGTGGGCGCCGACCTCCGTGGTGGGCGGCAGGGTGAGTGAGCGCGCGAAGCTGCCGCTTGCCCCGACGACACCCGTGTCGAGCA
This sequence comes from Microbacteriaceae bacterium, assembly GCA_044239765.1. Lineage (GTDB taxonomy): Bacteria > Actinomycetota > Actinomycetes > Actinomycetales > Microbacteriaceae > Conyzicola. The sequence goes on along the minus strand of JBIIAR010000336.1, from coordinate 613 downwards.
GTACCGGCGCCGAGTGCAGGTAGACGGTGTAGGTGGATCCCACCTGCAGCGATACCGAGCCAGCCTCGAAGCCCGTGTCCTCCAGAGGCGTGCCGGCCACCCAGTTGTCCAGCTCGAGGGTCACCGAGGAGGGCTCGATCACTGTCGGGTCCCAGTCGAAGGTGTCAGACCCGAACTCGTTGGTTGCCGTGAAGGTCACCGAATAGCCGGCCGCCGTGGCTGGGATTCCGGTGAGGGCTCCCGTCGTGGGGTTGAGCGTGAGCCCGGCCGGCAGGGTGGTGCTTGAGTAGGTGATCGTCGGGTCGCCCGCGGCGGCGATCCCGTCGCTCAGAGGGGTGCCCTGCTGGGGCTCCGCGATCGTCGTGTCGGTGAAGGTCGGGGCTACCCCCGCAGCCGCCGCCTGCAGCGTGAACTGCTTCGAGATCGAGCCGTAGCTGCTCGTGGCGACCACCGTGAAGGTGTGGGCGGTCTGATCGGTCGGCGTGGCAGAGGTGAAGCTGCCGTTGGTGAAGGTCAGCCAGCTGGGCAGCGGGTCGCCCGTCAGCGAGTACGTGACGGTGCTCGGGGTGCCAGTGGACGTTGCTGTCACCGTGTCGCTGTAGCTGTCGCCGAC
>JBIIAR010000041.1:0-10979 GCA_044239765.1 Microbacteriaceae bacterium | reverse complement strand
CACATCCAGCTGGCGGGTGTCGGGAGCCTCGGTGATGCTGCCCGCGAGCCGCTCGAGCAGGCGCTTCGTGACGCCCGGGCTGAGCAGCGCCTCTCCCCCGGCGACGACGCGCACGGCGCGGATCAGCTCGACCGGCTCGGTGTCTTTGACGAGGAATCCGCTCGCTCCGGCACGGATCGCGTGGCCGACGTACTCGTCGAGCTCGAAGGTCGTCACGATGACGATGTGCGTGTCGGCGAGTGCGGGGTTGGCCGCGATCTGCTCCGTCGCCCAGAGGCCGTCGCCGTCGGGCATGCGAATGTCCATGAGCACGACGTCGGGCTTGAGCGCGGTGACGAGGGCGACCGCCTCGGTGCCGGTGCCTGCCTCGCCGACGACCTCGATGTCCGGCTCGCTCTCAAGCAGGCTGCGAAAACCGCCCCGGATGAGCTGCTGGTCATCTGCAATGGCGACTCGAATCATGCCTTCTCTGCCTTCGGTATCGTCGCGCGCACGCGGAATCCCCGGCCCGAGGGGCCGGCCTCGAGGGTGCCGCCGAGCAGCTCCGCGCGCTCGCGCATGCCGAGCAGCCCCCGGCCACCCTCCGAGGTCTCGACCGCTCCTGTGCCGTTGTCGGTGATGGTCGCAACGTACGTGTCCATCGTCTCGACCAGCTCGACGCGCGCCGAGGTCGCGTTGGCGTGGCGCACGACGTTGGTCAGCGACTCCTGCACGATGCGGTAGAGCGCGAGCTGGGTCGGCTTCGGCACATCGTCGAGGTCGTTCTTCAGCACCACATCGACGCCCTGGGCGATGACGGAGGCCGTGAGACCGTCGAGCCGTGATAGGTCGGGTTCGGGCACGAGGGGTGCGTCCGACCCACCGTCGCGCAGGATGCCTAGAACCGATCGCACCTCGTCGAGCGCCGACTTGCTGGTCTCCTTGATGCTGGCCAGGGCATCCGCTGCCTTTTCTGGCTGCTTCTCGAGCAGGTGCAGCCCGACGCCGGCCTGCACGTTGATCTGGCTGAGCGAGTGGGCGAGCACGTCGTGCAGCTCGCGGGCGATGCGCACGCGCTCCGCCTGCACCTCGGTCTGCCGCCTGGAGGTGACGCGGGCCATCGCCGCGGCGTAGCGGTCGCTGCGCGTGCGGATTCCCTCGGCGATGCCAACCACCAGCAGAATGCCGAAGCTGATGCCGAGCACTCGGTAGGGCTGCCAGTCGATGCCGATGCTGAAGCCGAGAAGCAGGGTGCCGAGCCACGACGCGCCGATCGCCACCCACGCCCACACGCGGGCGCCCCGCACGATCGCGGAGCCGATGGCGAACGCGAAGGCGATGTAGGGCGGGCCGTCCTCCCCCGCGGCAAGCAGCAGGTCAACGCAGGCGGCGACAGCCACGATTGCCACGACCGGCCCGGGAAAGCGCCGTGCCCAGATGAGGGCGACCGGCCCGATGATGACAATGACGAACTGCAGCAGCGCTTCTTGCCATGTCGCGTAGCCAACGCGCTCGAAGCCGGTGCCGCGGGTGAACTGCACGAAGATCGGCGGAACCATGACGAGCAACGAGAGGATGACCGGCGCCCAGAGCCGAAAGCCCGGCGTCGACCGCGAGCGGTAGCGCGCGCTCTGAATCTCGGGGTCCCACCAGCGCGCCTGCCACTCCTGGTGGCTGGCGTGCCAGCCGTAGTGGTGGTGGGGGCGCATGGGTCGAGCCTAATTAGGCTCGCAGGGCCATGCGTACTGCGCAGGGAGTATGCAAGAGTCCCCAGCGGTGGACGGCTCGATCGGCGTGGCCATGCGCAGAGCAGCATCATTAGAGTGGCGCCATGCCATTGACCTCAAAGGACCTCGACGAACTCCAGCGACTTTCTGAAGCGGTTGATCCCGGCACTTGGGTCTCACTCATCGAGGGTCGCGACATCGAGAGCGGCAGCAGCTTCATCCAGGTGAACGAAGGGCACGGGCCGGTCGGGGACATCGAGATAACTCTCGTGCCAGGTCGAGACTCAGGTGTAGATCTGCACGGAGTTGGCCACGAGAAATACACGAAGTATTTAGATCTAATCGCCGCCGCTCGGAGCAGTCTCCCGATCCTGATCGACGAAGTCAGGCAGCTGCGTCGAGAAGTCGACGCAGCATCAATCTCTTGAGCTTGATCGGTCTTTCGGCGTCACAGACTTGGAAAAAGCCAGTGGCCGTGCCCGAATAGGCGGCAGAATCGGGTCATGCGAACCCTCGCCCACCCCTATGAATTCGCACCGCAATCCTGGGATGAGCTGGCGAGGGAATCTGAGAACGAGATGTACTCCTACGCTCGACCGATCATCGAAAGCATCAGGCATTCGAACGTTACGGATCAACTCGCCGGAGCACTGTGGCAGGGCGGGCTCGCTGTGGCAGTGGTACCGATCAGCGGCCCGCCGATCGAGCTTCTCCGGGTGAGCGCTCTTGGCCCGGGAATCGTGCGCATCCTTCATCAGACACACACTGGCAAGAATGACGAGATCGACCGACCAGCGTCGGACGCGGTTGCACTCTTTTGGCGTTTCGCCATCGAGAAATTCGGCGTGAAGCCAGGCTGAGTGGGACACCAACGACCTTAAAAAGGTACGCCGGGTCAGCAGCTATACGCATACCGCGGCGGCTATGCGGCGGAGAGGGTTCGGGATGCCCTAGCGGACGACGCCGTACTCGTCCGGGTAGTAGTGGACGGAGCGCCATTCTCCGCCGGACTCGAACTCTGGTATCGAACGTCTCTGTGGGCCGTCTCCTTCTCTCAACCACCGAGTCTCATTCAAATAAGTCACCCCGTTCACAGTGAGGGAGGCCGTCACGACCGCGCTGCTCGACGTGAGTAACTGCACCTGTTCGATCGTGAAGCCTTCTAGCGCCGTCGACTCGAATCGCCGCCGCACTTCTCCAGCGAACTTGGGCAGCTCACGCTTCTTAGGCGACTCTCGTAAAAGCGGAGCAAGGCTCCCGTAGTTTTTGTCGCGCCAGGATTCAAAGAGCATCGCAGCAGCCTGAGCTACCGGTTCGGCGGCGAGTGCCGTTGCTCCATCAGCGTCCAGCGACACGGACCGAGAGACCCAAGCGTTCAGCCTCTCGACTCGTACCGCTGTCGCTGCAATGTGTTTCAAACTCTCCCTGATAGGAGGAGCGGCAGGTTCCGGTGGTGCCTTTGCCGCCTCTAGCGAGCGAGCCCAGTCAGCCACTGCGAAGAGTCGATTCCACGCTTTGGAAGCCACCATTGAGTTGTTGAAATGGGTGAGGTTGCCGTGAACGATCCCGTTCCTGTGCAACGTGAAAATCTCATCGTTCGACGTTGCTTTGAACGTCTTCGTGAACGAGCGGTGCGCGGCCTTTAGACCGCCGTGATGTCCGACCACACTGTTCCACGGGCGTATCTCCAAGGCGTCTCGTGATGACAGGCCGCGCCGCGCCTTCTCTATCTCATTCACAAATCCGTCCATGACCGTTAGCAAGGTCAGGGTGGTGGAGTAGTAGCGACCTGCCAAATGATCTTCGCGGGCCAACTCCAGCAGGTGCATACGCTCGGGCATATTCGGCAGGAAGCGCAGTTGATCGAGCATTCTGGTCAATTTGGTCGGGTCACTGTAGAGGGCGATGAGTAGTGCTTCAAGCGCCTCCACGTCTCCAGCGTCAATGGACTCTCGCATCTCGGTGATGCTGAGCTGGTCGTGGTAGACCCAGTCCCGTCCCTTCAGGACTTTGTAGAACCCGTCCACGCTGTCGGTAATTTCCCTCATGCTCTTCTCCAAGGCGCGGACGTCGGGCCGGAGTTTGGGCATGAAGATCGCGATCGCTTTCATGGCGATTAGCTGCTCGTCAAACTTCGCAAACATCGGCAAGTCGCGCGCTGATGGGTACCCGTCGTGGGGCACAGGGCTGTGGTCTCCGATACGCGGTCGAGGCCTATTGCTCATTGCTGGACTCTATTGCGCACCAAGGACACCAGCGGTTCGCGCTCGGGTCTTCCAACCTGCACATGCACTGCGCGGCCTCGACCGCCGCTCGTACTGCCGAAAGAGTAAGAAAAAGGCCCAGACCGTGGAGGGTCTGGGCCTTAGCTCCCCGACTTGGACTCGAACCAAGAACCTACGCATTAACAGTGCGTTGCTCTGCCAATTGAGCTATCGAGGATTGCTGAAACAGCGTGCCTACTTTACCAAAGGAATCGCATTCTCCTAATCGAGCAGCAGGTAGGTGGGCGACGGGGTCGCGCAGGGCTCGCCAACCGGCACGGGAACACCGTCGACACCGAGACGGAAGCTGGTGACCGTGCTCGAGAGCTGGTTGGCCACGTGCAGCATCTCGCCGTCGGAGGCGAGGTGGCGGGGCCAGTCACCGCGCGTGGAGACAGCCGTCACGGGCTTGAGGGACTTCTCGCTGACACGCAGCACGGCGATCTGGTTCGACCCGCGCAGGCCCGCGTAGAGGTACCCGTTCACGAGCACGAGGGCCGACGCCTGGTCGGTGGCAGCGGCACCGGGCAGTGCGACCTCATCCAGCACTCGCAGCGTGTCACTCCACTCGGTGATGGTCACCGTGCGGCCGTGCTCCCCCAGGATGTAGAGCAGGTCTCCGGCGACAAGCAGGTCACGCGGCCCCGTGCCCGGGGTGAGCGCGAGCGAGCCGGTGCGCGTGAGAACGCCGTCGACAAGCGAGTGGATGCGGACGCGATCCGTGCCCAGATCGGCGCTGACAATCACCCCGGCCGCGATCTCGGCGGTGGAGTGCGCGTGCGGCCCGTTCTGCGCCTCGAGAGGCCCCTCGCCCGCCTCCGGTTCGACGACCTGCCCGCTGCGCAACCCGAGGGTGCCCTCGAAGTAGTTGGCCACGACCACGTCGGAGCCGTAGACGCCGATGTGACACGGCCAGGTGCCTCCGGAGGGCCACGTGTCGCCGCCGACCTCGAGCACCGCCTGCTGCCCCTCGAGGGCGGCGAGCAGGGTGCCACCGGCACGGGCGAGGAAGGCGGGCGAGGGGGCCTCGATGAGGAATCCGTCGACGGGCTCGAGCGAGCCGTCTGCGCGGGAGCGCAGTCTGGTGATGCCGCGCGCGTGTCCGTCCATGTCGGGCCCGTAGGCACCGACCAGCCATTCGCTCAACTCAGTACCCTGCCGCGGGATCGACGACGCCCACGAAACCGGCGTCGGAGTGCAGCGCCTCGACGTTGAGCCGAATGCGGTTCGCAAGCAGCGGCGCCGTCATCTCCGGGGTGTCGGCGGAGTGCGAGGTGATGATGCAGGTCGGCTCGCTCCACAGCGGGTGGCCGTCGGGCAGGGGCTCCGGGTCGGTGACGTCGAGGCCGGCGCCGGCGATCGTGCCGCTGCGCAGGGCGTCGACGAGCGCATCCGTGTCGACCAGCGCGCCGCGGGCGATGTTGACGAGAACAGCGGACTCCTTCATGAGCCTGAACTCCGCCTCACCGAGCAGCCGCGAGGTCTCCCCCGTGCTCGCAGCGGCGAGGATCACGACATCCGCCGTCGGCAGCACCGACGCGAGCTCACTCGCTGTGACGGTGACAGCCGCGCCGGGCATCGGCTCAGACGAGCGGCGCACGACGGTGATGGTGGCGTCGAACATCGAGAGCAGCCGAATGATCTCTGCCGCGATGCCGCCCGCACCCACGATGGTCACGTTGAGGCCGTAGACCGAGGTGCCGAGCTTGTCGAGCCACCGGCCCGCACGCACCTTCTGCGGAAACTGCCGCAGCAGCGCGAGGGTGAGCGCGAGCGCGTGCTCGGCGACTGGCTCGGAGTAGGCCCCTTTGGCGCTCGTCCAGAGCGGGTAGGGGCGGCCGGCGAAGCGCGCGAGCACGTCGCTGAAGGCGTCGACGCCGGCCCAGGGCAGCTGCACCCACTGCACGCCCGGGTTGGCGTCGAGAATGGCCTCGAGGGCATCCGAGTCTTTGAGGCTCAGCCAGACGATGCCTGCCGTCGCGTCGCTCAGGGGCTCCACCGTGCCGCCACCGGCGAGCACCGCGTCGACGAAGACCGGGTTGGGGCGCGGCAGCACCGCGATCGGGCCGGGTGCTGGGCGGTTGTCTGGCTGGGTGCGGTTGTCGGCCGCGAGGTCCTTGTGCTGTCCGGTCCCTCTGCTCACTTCTTCGCTCTCGGCTTCTTGATGGCGGGAAGGGGCAGCGCGTCGGCGGTCGCCTGCAGCGCCTCCTGCAGCCACTCGCGGTCCTCCAGCTGGTCACCAGAGACCTGGTGGTACATCGTGGAGCCCGGGTAGGCCTCGCCGGGCTCGGTGCGCTCGAAGAGTGCCGGGTCCGCGGTGGAGGGCTTGATGCACAGCGTGTCGTTGGTGACGAAGGCGACGGGCTTGGTGTCGACGTAGATGCAGTACTCGCCGAACATGCGGGCGGTGCGCCAGTCGAGGTCGCCGAGCATGTCCTCGATGAAGGCCATCGTCTCGCTAGACGTCGACACTGACGGCCTCGGGCTTGCGGTCGAGGTCACGCGTGCGGGCGAGCGTCTCGACGTAGGGGTGCTGCGGGTTGGCCAGCACCTCGTCGATGTCACCGCGGCCGACCACCTCGCCGCGGCACATGATCATGACGCGGCGGCTGAGGTTCTCGACCTCGTGCAGGTTGCTGGTGACGACGAAGGCCGAGAAGTCGAGGTCGCTCTGCAGCTCGTGCAGAATCTCGATGATTGCGGGCCTGGCCGTGACATCCACACCGGATGTCGGGTCGTCAGCGACCAGAAGGTCAGGCTCGAGAACGAGGGCACGCGCAATCGCGATGCGCTGGCGCTGCCCGGCGCTGAGCTCGTACGGAAACTTGTTCATCGTGCCCATGGGCAGGCGCACGGCGTCGACGAGAGTCGCCACGATCATGCCGGCCTTGCTCTGGTTGAACTTGCGGTCGCGCACGAAGATCGGCTCTGCGATGGACTCCCCCGCGGTGAGGTGCGGCAGCAGCAGCGAGCCGGCGCCCTGCGGCACGTAGCCGATACGGCTGCGCAGGCGGTTGCGTCTGCGGTCGCCGATGCGGCGCACCGAGGTGCCGAGCACGCGCAGCTCGCCGCCGGTGATGCGCGGTGAGTCCTGCACGTCGAGGTCGGCCTCTGCGGCGAGCACGCGCGCCAGGGTGCTCTTGCCAGAGCCGCTCTCGCCGAGCACGGCGAGTGTCTCACCGCGTTCGATCGTGAAGGTGACCCCGTCGATGGCGTGCGCCGCACGCGCAGAGCCGCGCTGGCGGTAGCGCACGGAGATGTCGGTGGCCACGACGGCGGGTGGCAGCTGCAGTTCGGTCTTCACGGCGTACTCAGTATGTCATTCGCTGCGTACGCTGCGGCGGTCCGCCTCGATGCGCACGAGCTCGCGCTGCAGCTCGCCGTACTTCTCGGGCTCCGTCTCTTTGTCGAGTCGCTGCAGGGCACCGAGCAGGTCCTTCTTCTGTCGCAGCAGGTCGCGGTCGATCAGCGCGGTGACCACCCCGACGCAATAGCTGGCCATGAGCTCATCGCGCTGCGGAATCGGGGCGATGCCCAGCTGCTGCACGAGCATCGCGTAGTGCTCTGGCACCTCGCTCGCGATGGTGGGCAGCCACTGCGGGCTGTCGAGCTGCGCCGCACTCGTGACGACAGCATCGCGCACCACGGCGAGGTTCTCATCGCCGAAGCGCACCTCTCCGAAGCGACCGATCAGCTCGGCGCCCACATCGACCGGATGCTGCAGGATCGCCATGACGGCATCCCGCTCCAACCGCGTCAGCGGGTCGGTCGCCAGCTGGGTCAGGTTCGGACCGCTCGGTCGCTCCTGCCGCGGCGGTGCTGCCTCGGCGCCGCGGCCAACAGACTTCACCGCGCGCTCCACCTCGCCGATGTCGACGCCCAGCCAGCCGGCCAGGTTGCGGCGGTAGCCGATGCTCAGCGCCGCGTCACGGATGCCGGCCACGACCGGTGCGGCCTCGCGCAGGGCAGAAACCCGGCCCTCGACCGTCTCGAGGTTGTGGGTGTCGAGCACACGCCGGATCATGAACTCGAACATGGGCTTGCGGGTCTTCACGAGGTTCTTCACCGCGTCTTCGCCTCGCTTGAGGCGCAGGTCGCAGGGGTCGAGCCCGTCGGGCGCGACGGCGACGAAGGTCTGCGCGGCGAACCGCTGCTCTTCGGCGAAGGCCTTGCTCGCGGCATTCTGACCGGCGGCATCGGGGTCGAAGGTGAAGATGACCTCGCCGGTGCCGCGGGTGTTGGCGTTGTCCTGATCGCCCATGACCCGGCGGATGATCTTGATGTGGTCGACGCCGAAAGCAGTTCCACAGGTGGCGACGGCGGTGGTCACGCCGGCGAGGTGGCACGCCATGACGTCGGTGTAGCCCTCGACGATCACCACCTCCTTGCCGCGAGCGATGTCCTTCTTCGCGAGGTCGAGCCCGTAGAGCACCTGGCTCTTGTGGTAGACCGCCGTCTCGGGGGTGTTGAGGTACTTGGGGCCGTTGTCATCGTCGAGCAGCTTGCGCGCGCCGAAGCCGAGCGTCGCACCCGTTGTGTCGCGGATCGGCCAGATGAGGCGCCCACGAAAGCGGTCGTAGACGTCGCCGCGGTCACCACGACCGAGGATCCCGGCAGTCACCAGCTCCTCCTCGCTGAAGCCCAGCGTCTTGAGGTGCCTGCCGACCGCGCCACCCCGAGGGGCGAAGCCGATGCCGAAGCGCTGAGCGGCACTCGCGTCGAAGCCACGCTCGCCGAGGAACCTGCGGCCGGGCTCCGCCTCTGAGGTGCTCAGCTGGGCCACGTAGAACTCGCTGGCAGCCTGGTTGGCGGCGAGAATACGGGCGCGTACGCCGTGATCCGTGGCCTGGCCGCCGTCCTCGTAGCGCAGCTCGTAGCCGAGACGGCCCGCCATGCGCTCCACGGCCTCAGAGAAGCTGACGTGGTCCATCTTCATGAGGAAGGTGAAGACGTCGCCGCCCTCGCCGCATCCGAAGCAGTGGTAGAAACCGACCTGCGGGCGCACGTGAAAACTGGGGCTGCGCTCCTCGTGAAAGGGGCAGAGGCCCTTCATCGAGCCGCCGCCGGCGCTCTTCAGCGTGACGTAGTCGCCGACGATGTCGGCGATGTTGGTGCGTGACCTGACCTCGTCGATATCGCTTCGTCGAATCAGGCCTGTCACGCTGTTGATTCTAGTTTCGCGCGCTGGTCGGCGCTTGCCCGTGCACAAGTCGCGCGTGCAGGGTGGTCGCCGACTGATCGGTGAGGGACGCGACCTGGTCGACCACGACGCGCTTGCGGGCGGAGTCATCCTCGGCGGCGATCCAGTCGGCGCTGAAGCCGGCGTCGAGCTGCGACGGGTCGGCGAGCAGGGCCTCAGCGAGCTCGGTGAGGGTCTCGCGCTGCTGCTGGTAGATCGGCTTGCGGGAGTTCGTCTTCATCACGTTGGCCGCGACAATTCCCTTGAGCACCGCGATCTCGGCCTGCGTCTCGCGAGGAACGACGACGTCGGCACCGAAACGGATGAGGCTGCCGCTCGGGTGCGCAGCCCGCGTCGCGTGCACTGCCTCGTGCGCGAAGCGGCCGATCAGCTGCGAGGTGAGGTTCTTGAGCCGCGCGAGGTCGATGCGGCTGCCGTCCCACGACTCGATCCACGAGTCGAGGCTGTCGAGCCGGTCGAAGGCGGCCACCAGCTCGTCGTGCGAGAGCTCGCCGCCGATCCACTCGAACATCGCGTCGACGAGGGCATCGTGGTTGACGCGCGCTCCGAGGGCGGGCACGTCGAGGTAGCCGCTGACGATCGCGTCCTCGAAGTCGTGCACGGAGTAGGCGATGTCGTCGGAGAGGTCCATCACCTGGGCCTCGATGCACTTCTGGCGGTCAGGGGCTCCCTCACGAAGCCAGGTGAAGGCAGGGAGGTCATCGGCGTAGAAGCCGAACTTGCTGCGGCCGCTGGGGTCGGGAACACCCTGCTGCTCTGGCCACGGGTACTTGCAGCTCGCGTCGAGCGACGCGCGCGTGAGGTTGAGGCCGTAGCTGTGCCCGTCGGCACCGAAGACCTTCGGCTCGATCCGGGTGAGCAGGCGCAGCGTCTGCGCGTTGCCCTCGAAGCCGCCGATGTCGAGCGACCACTCGCTCAGGGCCTTCTCGCCGTTGTGACCGAAGGGCGGGTGGCCGATGTCGTGCGCGAGGCAGGCGGTGTCGACGACATCGGGATCCAGACCGAGGGATGTCGCCAGCTCCCTGCCGACCTGCGCCACCTCCAGGGAGTGCGTCAGGCGGTTGCGGGCGAAGTCGAGGCCGGCGGTCGGGCTGAGCACCTGTGTCTTGGCGGCAAGCCGCCGCAGCGCGCTGGAGTGCAGCAGCCGCCCACGATCGCGCGCGAAGTCACTGCGGCGGGTGGTGTGGTTGTGCTCGGGAAGCCACCGCTCGTAGTCGGCGGGGCCGTACTCAACCGCCACTGTGGTGCTCCTCCGACGCCGTGATCTCGGCTCGGTCCAGTTCTGGCAGCTCGCGGCTGTCGAGCCATCCGTAGGGCAGCACGGGCTTCTTGGGGGCGCCGGCGCGGCCGCGCTGGCCCTCGGCGTCAGCCCCGGGGTACGGCTGGTCGGCGTCGAGCGTGCCGAGCAGGTCGTCGAGCTCCTGCAGGCTGCTCGACATGGCCAGCGCTGCACGGGTCTCGCCGCCGACCGGGTAGCCCTTGAAGTACCAGGCCACGTGCTTGCGCATGTCGCGCACCGCGTGCTCCTCGTCGCCGTCGAAGAACTCGGTCAACAGCTCGGCGTGGCGGCGGAACGCACCGGCGACGAAACCGAGAGTGGGCTCCGACTTGAGCTGTTCGCCGGAGAACGCGGCGGCGAGATCGCCGAAGAGCCAGGGGCGACCGAGGCAGCCGCGGCCGACGACGACGCCGTCGCATCCGGTCTCGTCCACCATGCGCAGGGCGTCCTCGGCCGACCAGATGTCGCCGTTGCCCAGCACCGGGGTATCGGTGATCGTCTCCTTGAGCTTCGCGATCGCCGACCAGTCG
>JBIIAR010000334.1:0-2819 GCA_044239765.1 Microbacteriaceae bacterium | reverse complement strand
GCCGCGTAGACGAGCGGGCTAATCACGAGCGAAGTCCTCGATGAGCCGGGCGATCTCGGGGGCCGCCGTGTACATGATGACGTGCGCTCCGGGCACGACCTCAACGCGGCCGTTCTCGAGCAGGGTGGCGGCCTGACGTGCCCAATCCTGGGGAACGATCGGATCCCGCTCCCCCACGACAACGAGCGTCGCGGTCCTGATGCGGCTGAGTCTGCCCTCCACCTCATCTGCGATCATGTGCGGCACCTGCGCGAGGTAGTACCGCACCCGCCCGGTGAGAAAGTACGAGTACAGCCCGAAGGCGTCAGCGCGCGGCGGCTCGAGCCAGAAGTCGTGCAGCAGGTTGAGAAACTGCTTGAGGGCGCTGCGCCGCGCGGGGTTGACGGTGGGCGAGAGCAGCACCATGCGCTGTGACAGCGTTGGGCGCTGGTCGGCGAGCTCGCTGACCACCTGGCAGCCGAAGGAGTGGCCGATGAGCACGGGATCCTCGATGCCCGCGGCGTCGAGCACGGCACCGAGGGTGCGGGCATGGTCACGCAGGGGCACCTCGCGTGAGGGCTTGGGGCTTGCCCCGTAGCCGGGCAGGTCGACGAGCCAGACGGTTCCCGCATCCGCCAGCTGTTCGGCGAGCGGTTCGAAGTAGGTGGAGCTGACGCCCAGCCCGTGCACCATCACGTAGTTCGGGCCGTCGACACCGTCGTGGGTGAAGCGGTTGAGCACGAGGCCGAGGTCGTCGATCTGCTGGGCGCGGGCGAACCAGATCGCCGTTCTCGCCGCCCGCACCATGGCCACAGTCTAGGTAGGGGCCGCTGCGGATTCCTCGAGTTCCACCAGCCGCGTCGCCGTCTGCTCGTCGAGCACGAGATGGGTGATGAGCCCGGCACGCAGAGCGGCCAACAGGGGCACGGCCTTGCTCTCGCCGGCGACCGCGCACACCCGACGGGGCACCCGGGTGAGCTCGGCCGGGGTTGGCCCGGTTGCACGTTCGTTCAGCGAGAGGTCTTCATAGGTTCCGTCGGCGCGGAGAAAGACCGTGCAGACATCGCCGACCACGCCCTCCGCCTCGAGCAGCTCAATGTCTTCCCGCTCGAGATAGCCCGCCGAGTAGACGTGGCTCGGCACCTCGCCGGCCACCGCGCCGATGGAGAAGAGCACGATGTCGGCGCGACGCTGCAGCTCGAGCACGCGGGCGATCGAGCGCTCGCGCCACATCGCCTTGCGGGTCTCGGCGTAGTCGAAGAAGGCCGGAACCGGAAACAGCTGCACCCGCGCATCGAAGGCATCGCCGAACAGCGAGACCAGGTTGGCCACGTAGTCGACACCAGATGTGTGGTTGTTGGCGGCACCGTTCAGCTGAACAATTGTGCTTCCGCGGGTCGTGCGTTTGTTGAGATGACGGGCGATTGCCGCCAAAGTTGTACCCCATGCGACACCGAGAACCATGTCGGAGTCGAACCAGCCGGACACCATTCGAGCGGTCGTCATCGCCACCTGCTCGAGGCGCTCGGCCACGGTCGCGGAGTCCGCGGTCGGCACGACATAGACCTCCACGCCGAACCGTCTGTGTATGGCCTGGCTCGTTCCCGGCGCCCTCGTCGGCGTGGGCCGCAGGGTGATCTCGACGAGACCGGACTCCCTCGCCTGCTTGAGCAGACGCGACACGCTCGAGCGCGACATGTGCAGGTGACTGGCGATGGACTCCATCTTCATGTCTTGCAGGTAGTACATCGACGACGCGGCGAGAAGCGTCTCTTCGTGGTTCATCGGGCTCCTTTGCACGTATGTGCACGATCGCTGCTCAGATTGCCAGCGGGTGCATTCATAGTAATACGCTCGGTTCTGGCCGCCAGCTGCGCGGTCTCAACCCCATCCGCACCCGACCCAGCAGGTACGAAAACCATGGACAGCCGCCTCACCGTCACCTCCCGCACCAGCGCCCTCGACCGCCTCGCGGCGAGCGCCGAACCCACGCACGAGCTCGACCTGCTCGTCATCGGCGGCGGCGTGACCGGAGCCGGCATCGCGCTCGACGCGGCCAGCCGCGGCCTGCAGACCGTCGTCGTCGAGGCGCAGGACTGGGCGGCTGGCACCTCGAGCCGCTCGAGCAAGCTCGTGCACGGTGGCCTGCGCTACCTGCAGATGCTCGACTTCAAGCTCGTGCTCGAGGCGCTGCACGAGCGGGACCTTCTACTCACCTCGATCGCCCCGCACCTCGTGCACCCCCTGCCGTTTTTGTACCCCTTGAAGCACCGCGTCTTCGAGCGCGCCTTCGTCGGCGCGGGCATCATGCTCTACGACCTGCTCGCGAGCCTGCGCCCCGGCAAGCGGGCCCTGCCCTTCCACCGTCACCTCTCGCGCCGCGCACTCGACCGGGTGTTTCCCGACCTCGCGGGTCGCGCTGCCGTCGGCGCCATCGAGTACTGGGACGCCAACGTCGACGACGCCCGCTTCGTCATGACGCTGCTGCGCACGGCGACCGCGCGCGGCGCCCACGCCGCCTCCCGCGTGCAGGTCGTCGAGCTGACCAAGAACGCGGATGGCGCCGTCAACGGGGCCGTGCTCGAAGACCTCGAGACCGGCACCCTCATCACCGCCCGCGCGAAGTCCGTCATCAGCTCGACCGGCGTGTGGACCGAGAAGGCGCAGGCCCTCGCGGACGACACCGGCGGCCTGCGTGTGCTCGCATCGAAGGGCATCCACATCGTTGTGCCCCGTGACCGCATCGAGGGCTCGGCCGGGCTGATCGTGCAGACGTCGAAGAGCGTGCTGTTCGTGATTCCGTGGTCGCGGTACTGGGTGATCGGCACCACAGACACCCC
>JBIIAR010000333.1:0-2839 GCA_044239765.1 Microbacteriaceae bacterium | reverse complement strand
CCTCAACAGAGACGTCACGGTAGCGCGGGAGACCCGTGCCGGCCGGGATGAGCTTTCCGATGATGACGTTCTCCTTGAGGCCCATCAGCGGGTCGGACTTGCCCTCCATGGCGGCCTGCGTGAGAACACGCGTGGTCTCCTGGAATGACGCGGCCGACAGCCACGACTCGGTCGCGAGGGATGCCTTGGTGATACCCATGACCTCCTGGCGAGCGGATGCGGTCTTCTTGCCCTCCTGCAGCGTCGAGCGGTTGAGCTCGTTGTAGCGGGCGCGGTCGACGAGCTCACCGGGCAGCAGGTCGGTGTCACCGTGGTCGACGACAGTCACCTTGCGGAGCATCTGGCGAACGATGACCTCGATGTGCTTGTCGTGAATCGGAACACCCTGCGAGCGGTAGACACCCTGAACGCCGTCGACGAGGTGCAGCTGCACCGCGCGAACGCCCTTGACGCGAAGAACTTCCTTCGGGTCCAGGTTTCCGACGTGGAACTGCTGTCCGAGCTCGACGTGCTGGCCATCCTGGATGAGCAGGGTGGCGCGACGCAGAACCGGGTACGCGATCGGCTCGTCACCGTTGTCGGGCGTGAGGATCACCTTGCGGCTGCGATCCGTGTCCTCGATGGTGACGCGACCAGCGGCCTCGGCGATCGGGGACGCACCCTTGGGGGTACGCGCCTCGAACAGCTCGGTGACGCGGGGCAGACCCTGCGTGATGTCGTCTGCAGAGGCAACACCACCGGTGTGGAAGGTACGCATCGTCAGCTGGGTACCGGGCTCACCGATCGACTGGGCAGCGATGATGCCGACTGCCTCGCCGATGTCGACGAGAAGACCGGTCGCGAGCGAGCGGCCGTAGCAGGCAGCACACACACCGACAGCGGACTCACACGTGAGCACCGAGCGCACCTTGATGTCGTGAACACCCGCGGCGAGCAGCGTGTCGAGCAGAACGTCTCCGACGTCTGCACCAGCCTCGGCGATGACCTTGCCCTTGGCGTCGACCGCGTCAGCGGCGAGGCTGCGAGCGTAGACCGAGTTCTCGACGTTGCTGTCGAGCGTCCAGGTGCCAGCGGCATCCTGAGCGGCGATCGGCATGTCGAGGCCCTTGCTCGTGCCGCAGTCGGCCTCGCGGATGATGACATCCTGCGAGACGTCGACGAGGCGACGGGTGAGGTAACCGGAGTCTGCGGTACGCAGTGCCGTGTCAGCCAGACCCTTGCGGGCACCGTGGGTCGAGATGAAGTACTCGGCCACAGAGAGGCCCTCGCGGTAGCTGTTGACGATCGGGCGAGGGATGATCTCACCCTTCGGGTTCGACACGAGACCACGCATACCGGCGATCTGGCGGATCTGCATCCAGTTACCGCGGGCTCCAGACGAGACCATGCGGTAGATGTTGTTCGACACCGGAAGGTTGTCTTCCATCGCCTTGGCAACCTCGGCCGTGGCCTTGTTCCAGATCTCGATGAGCTCCTGGCGGCGCTCTGCCTCGGTGGTCAGACCCTTGTCGAACTGCGACTGGACCTTCGTGGCCTGCTTCTCGTAGCCGGCGATGATCTCGCGCTTGTTCGGCGGCGTCAGGATGTCGCTGAGCGCGACGGTGACCCCAGAGCGCGAGGCCCAGTGGAAACCGGCGTCCTTGATGCGGTCGAGCGTTGCAGCGACCTCCACCTTGACGTAGCGCTCGGCGAGGTCGTTGACGATCGCAGAGATCTTGCTCTTGTCAGCAAGAGCCTCGACGTACGGGTAGTCGACCGGCAGAGCCTCGTTGAAGATGGCCCGGCCGAGGGTGGTCGAGTGCAGCACAACGTCACCCTGGGTGAAGCCCTCCGGGGCCTCGCCCTCGGCGAAGTGCAGGTTCTCGAGGCGAATGCGCGCCGGGGCGTTGAGGTCGAGCGTCTTCTGGTCGAAGGCGAGGATAGCCTCGGCGATCGACGAGAACGCGCGGCCCTCTCCGACAGCACCCTCCTTGACAGTCGTCAGGTGGTGCAGGCCGATGATCATGTCCTGTGCGGGCAGGGTCACCGGTCGACCGTCAGACGGCTTGAGGATGTTGTTCGAGGCGAGCATCAGCACGCGGGCCTCGGCCTGGGCCTCGACCGACAGCGGAAGGTGCACAGCCATCTGGTCACCGTCGAAGTCAGCGTTGAACGCTGCGCAGACGAGCGGGTGAAGCTGGATGGCCTTGCCCTCGACCAGCTGGGGCTCGAAGGCCTGGATGCCGAGACGGTGAAGCGTGGGTGCACGGTTCAGCAGCACGGGGCGCTCGCGGATGATCTCCTCGAGCACGTCCCACACCTGCGGGCGCGAACGCTCGACCATGCGCTTGGCGCTCTTGATGTTCTGAGCGTGCGACAGGTCGATCAGGCGCTTGATGACGAAGGGCTTGAACAGCTCGAGCGCCATCTGCTTCGGCAGACCGCACTGGTGCAGCTTGAGCTGCGGTCCGACGATGATGACCGAACGTCCGGAGTAGTCGACGCGCTTTCCGAGCAGGTTCTGGCGGAAGCGTCCCTGCTTTCCCTTGAGCATGTCGCTCAGGGACTTGAGGGCGCGGTTGCCGGTTCCGGTGACGGGGCGTCCACGGCGACCGTTGTCGAACAGCGCGTCAACGGCCTCCTGCAGCATGCGCTTCTCGTTGTTGACGATGATCTCGGGAGCACCGAGGTCAAGCAGGCGGCGAAGGCGGTTGTTGCGGTTGATCACACGACGGTAGAGGTCGTTGAGGTCGGAGGTCGCGAAGCGGCCACCGTCGAGCTGCACCATCGGGCGCAGCTCCGGCGGGATCACCGGAACGACCTCGAGCACCATCGCGGCCGGCGAGTTGCCGGTCTGCAG
>JBIIAR010000311.1:0-3073 GCA_044239765.1 Microbacteriaceae bacterium | reverse complement strand
TGCCGGCGACGAGCTCGCTGTTCACCATCGGCGAGGCCGAGTAGTCGGTGCCGAAGACCTCGGCGCCGTTGAACTCGCAGCTGACGGTGACCTCGAAGGGACCGTAGGTGAGCGGGGTGCCGTCGGCATCCAGCGCGGCGCTGTCGATCTGCTTGGTCACGCTCAGCGCGGCCTGGGTGAAGTTGTTGGTCACCGAGATGGCGGGCTGCACCTGGTCGAGCGAGCTGAGGATCGTGCTGTCGGTGGCAACCGTGAAGGTGACCCCGGTTGCCGCGACCGTGCTCGTGGTCGTTCCGTCGGTGATGGTCGTTGACGAGGCATCGCCGTCATCCGTCTCGCGCAGGGTGCAGATCGCGCCCGTCGGCAGGTCGGTGAAGGTCTGCGTCATGCTCGACGGCACAGCGGGGTCCATGGTGCGGGTCACCGTGGTGGTGACAGTTGCGTCAGGGCCGGTGATGTCGCGCTCGCAGCTGAGCTCGACCTCGAAGGGCCCGGCGCCGAAGGTGAAGCCCGCGTTCTCGACGACGGTCTTGGTGACGGTAACGGATCCGGTGAGGTACCAGTTCTCGATCGTGACGACGGGGTTCGCACCCATCACGTCAACCCCGGCGCCGTCGGTCGTGTCGCCGTAGGCGTCGGTGTACACCACCGCGTCAGGTGCGGAGCGGCCGTAGTCGGTCTCGGTGGCAGAGCAGACGGAGCCGGTGAGCAGGTTGCTGATCGTCTCACTGAGGTGGGTCGGCGTCAGCGTGACGTCACCCTCGTAGCTCGTCGTCGTGCCGACCATGCAGACCACGTGCACGGTGAACGGGCCGAGGCCGAAGGCGGTCGACGCGTCGCCGCGCAGCACCTTCGTCACGGTGAAGTTGCCGACACCGTAGGAGTTGGTCACGGTCGCCGAGTTGGTGGTCGTGCCGCCAGCGCCGTTGGCGCTGAGCGAGCCGATGATCGCCGAGGGCGCAGCCGGGTCGGTGGAGTCCTTCGTGCCGCTCGTCGTCGCGGTAGCCCAGGTGATGCGCACACTCGTCGCGTTGGCGGGGAAGGCGGTCTCGGTGATGCGGCAGGCGGCTCCGGCCGGCAGTCCGGCGATGCTCTTCGTCGCGGTCGTGCCGGCTCCGAAGTCGGCAGCGGTGAACTCCAGCGACATCGGAGTCGTGGACGAGTACCCGGTTCCGTAGACGCTGCTGCCCTGGAAGGTGCAGGCGACGGTGATCGTGTACGGGGCGTCGGGCAGGTTGCCGGCGTTGGCCGCGTCGGTCTCGACGGTCTTCGTGACCGCGAGCGACGCCTCGTCGTAGAAGTTGGTGATGTTGCGCACCTGCGTCGTCGAGCCGATGGTCGCCGTGGTGGCGGTCACGCCGCTCGTGTCGGTGATGGCCACGCGGGTCGCGCCCGCCGTGCCGGTCTCCGCGATCGTGCAGGTCGAGCCCTGCGCGATGTTGTTGATCGTGTGGGTCAGCGACGTGGCCGCGCTGAAGGTGACGTTGCCGCTGAAGGTGGTCTCCAGGGGCCCCGTCGCGTTCAGCTGGCGGGTGCAGACCACGTTGACGGTGAAGATGCCCGTCGTGTGTGCGGGTGTCGCCGTCGTGTTGGTCGCCCACGCGCCGTCAATGATCTTGTTGAGGGTCAGGCTGCCGACGCCGTAGTTGTCGGTGAAGGCCACCGAGTTGCCGGTGTCGTCGACCGTGAAGGTCGCCGCGGTGCTGGTCGCCGAGGTTCCGGAGACACCACCGACAGTGATGATGCGGGTCGTGGACTGCGCGCCACGGGTCGACGTCTCGGTGACGGTGCACGACGAGCCGACCGGGATCGCCGTCGACGTGTATGTCGCCGTCGCGCCAGCAGGATCGAGGTCGATGTTCGTTGCGTTGAGCACGTTGACCGTCGAGGCGCCGTTGTTGAAGGTGCAGACCGCGCTGAAGCGCAGGTCGCTCGGGTACACCGGCGATCCACCGGTCTCGGCGTCCACGGCCCCGTTGATGTTGAGCGTCTTCGTGATGGTGAAGGTCGTCGTGGGGTAGTCGTTGGTGACCGTCGAGCGCTCCACCGCAGGACGCGCGGTGCTGTAGACCGGGTTCGGGTCGAAGATCGTCTCGTAGATGCCCATGGTCTGCGGCGCCTGTGCGATGACGGTGGACGGCGAGATCGAGCTCGTGTTCGGGTTCTGGTTGTAGGTCGACGCCTCGGTGATCACGCACGAGGCGTAGAGCGGCAGGCCGTGCACGATGACAGTTGTGTCCTTCGGCACCGCGACGGCACGCACGGGGATAGCGACCCCCGCCGACGTGCACGTCGCGTTGACGGTGAACGAGGCCTGCGATCGCGACGCGGCGGCTCCCGTCACCGCCTTGCGGATCTCGATCGTTCCAGTCGCCATAGCGACACCGACCTTGCGGGGCTCGGTGACGAAGCGGTTGGGGACGACCTGGCTCGTGGTCGGGTCGAAGCCGGCTGCGGCGGCGGCGATCGAGTTGTAGGCGACCGACTGGTTGTCGACGGCGGTGCCGGTCTCGGCGACCTCGATGAAGGGAGCGGTGCGCGACTGGTAGACGATCGACAGCTTGCTGCCCGGGGTGAGCGGGTTGGCAGTGGTCATCGAAACGACGAACTTCATCGCGACGACGCTGGCAAGGGTGGTGGCGTCCGCCGACGGCGAGAGCACCTGCCAGGCGGCGTTGCGGCTCTGCACGGAGTCGACCGGGGCCGTGGTGGTGTAGCAGGTCTGGTATCCACTGGTCATCGGCGGGTTGGTCGTCGGCGTCATTCCGAGGGTGGCCTGGATGTCAGCACCGTTGCAGCGCTGCGAGGCGATCGCGCGGTCGGTGACGTAGTACACCGTGTACGTGGCGTTGGTCGGCAGGTTCACCAGCGTCGGGTAGGTCGTGAGCGTCGGCGTCCACTTGGTGCCGCGCGACTCGTTGACGATGACGCCCTTGTCGTTGGGAACCGGCAGAACGTCGATGGCGACGATCTCGGTGAGGCCGATGTTGCCGCCGTTGGTGAAGGTGCTCGCCCACTCCTCGGTGCCACCCGGGCGGGTGATCGGCACGCAGGGGTAGCGGTAGTACTCGGC
>JBIIAR010000093.1:0-8073 GCA_044239765.1 Microbacteriaceae bacterium | reverse complement strand
GATGATGCCCGTCGCCACGTTCGGGGTGTTGCAGTTCACACTGCTGGCCGGAACGGTCTTGAGGATTCCCAGGTCGTCATAGGGCTGAATGCCCGCGGTGCCCGCGTCAGAGTCGATGGGGGTGCCGGTGGCGTCGAGGGGACCCGCGCCCACGCCGCGCACGCCCTTGACGATGGTCACGGGGGCGCTTGCGAGCGGGTAGACGGTGGTCGACGAGTAGCAGTCGTTGACGCGCTCACGGGGTGTCTCGGCGAGGGTTGCGTTGTCGACGTACCACTGGCAGGTCTCGAACGGCTGGTCGGCCGTGACGGTCGCGGTGTTCACGACCTGGGTGCCGGCCTCGAGACCAGGGGGGAACTGCAGGTTGACGGTGATGGTGATGCTGGCGCCGCGCGGCAGCACCCAGGCGTCGTCGAAGTCGAAGACGATGTCCTGGTGGTTGCCGGTGATGCTGCCGAGCGTCGCGGTGAAGGCGGGGGTCGCCAGTGTCGCGTTGCTCGAGCTCGCCACGCGAATCGAGGTGACGTCGGTGACGGTCTGCGGCAGGCCGTCCGCGTCGTTGGGCACGACGAGCATGGTCGCGTTCGGCAGCACGCTCGTGTTGACCGGCAGGGAGTCGGTGACAACGACATTGGCGAGCTGGCGGTCGAGAGTGCCGCCGGTGTTCGTGACCGTGATCTTGTACGGAATGTTGGTGTTGAGCGACTGGGCTCCCACCGGCGACTTCTTGATCATGACCCGCGCGGGCAGGTGCTGGTAGCGGATCTGCGACTTCGCATCGGCGGACGCTGTCCACAGTGCCGGGGCACCCGCGCTCGAGCGGGCGCTCGCGGTCGCCGTCACCATGTTGGTGAAGATGCCCTGCGTGGTCTCGCCGGGGGTGGGTCCGGGGTAGGTGAAGAGCGTCGAGGGCACCGCGGTGCCCGAGTCGGAGACCAGGGTCGTGCGGCGGTCAACAGAGAACCTGGCCGTCAGAGCCGGGTTGAACTCGCGCTCCCAGGCGCTGCCGTCGGCGTTGGTGAAGGTGAAGCGCAGGCCGCGAATGTCGGCGACCTGGCTGCCGGAGGGCATGGACGGCAGGGTCGGGGTCAGGCTGGGCGTGCCGGTGACCCAGCAGCCGGGGTGCGATCCGTCGTCCGTGCAGTTAGCGACGATTCCGGAGGTGGTGTCGTAGTCGACCCCGTAGCCCCAGGAGCCGTTGCCGATGAGCACGTCAACCTGCACGCGCTTGCGCGTGTCGGCGAGAGGCGTCGCGTCGAGGGACACGAAGTTGTAGACGTTCCAGAAGGTCGGCGCCACGTCTTCGAGAACGAGGTCGGTGGTGCGCACGTTGCCGGTGGGCTGTCCGCTGACGGTGACGACCGCGCGCTTGCTGATGGTCTCGCCGTTGTCGTACTGGATCGCGGCGGTCTGTGGCAGGCCGTGCACCTCGGGGGTGAGCCCGTCAGTGGACTGCGACGAGCCCGTCGTCGAGGTCGATGTGCTCGGGCCGAACTCGGCGGTCGACGTCGAGATGCTCTTGTTCGCGACCACGCCGTACGACCACGCCTCGATGTCGATGCTTGCCGTGGCGATATCGGTGACCACGTTGTTGGGGGCGGTGGTCGGCGACGGGGTCGTGGTTCCGCCCGGGTCGGTGACGGTTGCGGTGACCTCGTTCTGCACGGTCATGGGGGCCGTGCGGATCGTGGTGCTTCCCCGCACGAACTCGCGCAGCTGGGTGTGCAGCTGCAGGCCGATGATCTCGTTCGGGGCGATCGGGCCGGCCTTCGTCATGGTGAGGCCGACGACGTCCTGCAGCTGGGCCGGGGTCATCGTCACCAGGGTGTTGATGGCGATCGGCGCCGAGTCAGGGGCGCTCGCATAGTGCAGCACGATCTGCGAGGTCGTGTCGACAGAGCCGCTGAGCTTCTCGATCTGCACGATGGTGAGGTACTGGAACGGCGTCGTGCCGCCGGTCGGCTCCTCGAGCCTGAGCTCGTTGACCGGTACCACTGAGCCGTTCTGCGCGGTCACGGTCATCAGGGCGATGGGGAAGAGGCTCTGGGCGGTTCCCACCGGGGGAACACCGAGCGGGCCGTCGACCCACGTCTTCGTCGCGTTGACGTTGAGCGACGTGTCGATGATGAGGATCTCATCGCTGTCGGTCTCGCTCCACAGGATCGCGTTCGTCGCATCCCGGCCCTCGATGCCGGCGCCGTTGCTGACCTGGCCCGGGTTGGACGTGTTGTAGAGCTGTCCGCGGGTGGAGCCGAGCACGGCGGTCGTCGCGTCGGAGCGCAGCACGCTGCGCACTTGGAAGGTCAGGCTGATGTGGCGGTTGAGCGTCGTGGTGGCGGCGACACCAGAGCCCTTGAGCGGAGCCGTCGACGAGGTCGGCGTGGCACTGCGGTTCGGGTTCTCAACGAAGACGAGGCGCACGCCGATGGCGTCGGCGCGCTCGGCCGTCGACAGTGTGTAGCCGGGGAACGAACCATTGCAGTTGCCGAGGGTGCAGAGGTTGGCGTTCGTGTCGTTGAGCGGCTCCCACTGGTTGGTGGTGCGGCTGAAGTACTGCACGGCAGAGACGGAGTCGTAGGCGATGAGCGGGTCGGTTGTCGAGGTGATCGGCGCGATCGAGAAGAGGTCGAAGGAGTCGTAGACCGTCGAGCTCACCGTCGACATGCTCGGGTCGCCCACGGCGGTGCTCGAGTCGTCGGGGGTGTCGCTGATGACGACCGAGTTGTACTCCTGGCCACCGGTGCCCCACGAGATCACGGTGGTGGCGTTCTGCGACGAGCGGGCCTGAACCTCGTCCTCGATCCACGCCTTCTCGATGAGGTCGTAGCCGGGACCGCCGTCGGCGGGAGCGGGCTGCACGGTGGCGGGGGCGCTGTCGTTCGCGTCATCCGACTGGCCGGTGTTGGTGTTCTCGACGAAGGAGGTCGCCGTGTTGTTCTCGACACGGGCGATCGTCGCACCGGGCGCGAAGATCGGGTCACCCGAGATGCGCTCCGTCGTGCGCAGACGCACCTTGATGTTGGGCTGCACGTTGAAGCCCGGCTGCAGCAGCGTGGTGGCGACCGTGGGCGTGTAGGTGAAGCGGATGCCGTTGATCGTGCTCACGAGTCCACCGGGAATCGTGACGTTGGCCGTCGCCGGTCCCGGGGTGGCGGCGAACAGCTCGCCGCTGTAGGTCGCACCGCCGTCGGTCGAGTACTCGATCACCAGGGTGGAGCCGCTGGGAATCTCGGTGGCGACGATGTTCGTGGGGTTGAAGACGTCCCAGAAGTCGGCGTCGCTGTCTTCGATCACGAACGACGTGGCGCCGATGGTCGAGCCGGTCGTGTCGGTCAGGCTCGTCGGGCGCGGGTCGATCTGCGAGCGCAGCGAGAGCAGCAGCGGAGCTCCGGCGGTGGCGAAGATCGAGCCCGGGGCGATGGTCTTGTCGATCGAGGTGCTGATGCGGGTGCTGCGACGGAGAAGAACGTCGGATGCGGTGGCCGAGGCGGTCTGACCGGCCGTCGTGCGGGCATCCACCTGAATCGTGTTCGTGGTCGAGGTGTCGTTGATGGGCGCGAGCGTGTGCACGGTGAACGGCACAGTGGCGTACTGGCCGGGCGTCATGGTGCCCGTGAAGTTGGCGGTGAAGCCAATGACCGTGCGGCCGACCTCTGGGGTGGGCAGGGTGTTGCGCGGCGTCGTCCACGTGATGGTCGGGTTGCCGAGCGCATCGTCGTAGACGTAGGTGACGTCGACCGAGGTCGCGCCGGTCGGCCAGAAGACCTGTCCCTGGTTGATGGCGACGAACTCGAAGCCCTGGTCGGCGAACGACGTGGTGGCTGTCTGCGGTTCGATGATCGCGAGCTCAGAGAGCGTGAAGTCGCCGCCGTTGCTCGCGCCGAGGGTCGCGGTGATGTTCTCGCCACCGAGCACGTCATGCTGGCTGAAGGTCTTGGTCGCGAGGGGGCGAATTGCCGCCGGGTTGATCGTGAACGGGGCATTGGCAGAGACGATGGTGCCGAGGGTGGTGCCGCGGATCGCCTGCGAGCTGGCGATGTTGAGGCCGCTGAACGGGGTCACCAGGTCGGCAACGGTCGCGCTGGTCACCGTGTTGATGGTGACGGTTCCCGTTGCGCCCTTCGCAATGTCGACCGCCGGGTTGGAGTTCGAGAAGGTGAAGCGCAGGCCCTTGATCACGCCGGCCGGCAGGGTTGCGGTCGCCGAGGCGGTGCCGTTGACCCACGCGGTTCCGGTGTAGCGGTCGATGCGGATGCGGTTCGCGCCGGTCGGGAAGACGACGTTGCTGAGGCCGGTGACCGTCACGTACTCGTAGGCGTTGGTCGGCAGCGCCGCCTGAGCCGGGTCGCTGATCTCGAGCGTGTCAACGGTCGCGTTCGACGTGTTGGTGGCGCTGAGCGCGAAGTTCACCGGCAGACCCGGGAAGCCCGTCAGCGTGTTCGGCGTGACCGTCTTCGAGATCGTCGACGAGACGACAAGCGGTGCGACGATCGCGACAGGGGCTGACGACTGGTTGTCGCTGTCGGGGTTGTCGACGGTGGCGTAGGCCGTGTTGATGACCGTTGTGCCGTCGAACGAGGCATCGACGTCGCCGGCGACGTGGCCGATGGCCTGGAACGAGACCGTCTCACCGGCAACGAGGCCGACGCCACCCTCGTCGAGGGCGTTCGTGAAGGTGAGGGCGAAGCCGTTGGGGGCGGTGCCGATCGTGTAGTTCGAGTTCGTGTTGACGGAGTCGAAGACCAGCGGCGTCGGGAACGAGTCGGTCAGGGTGAGGTTGACGCAGTCCGACTGGGTAGACGAGCAGGTGATCGTGAAGTCGAAGGTGACCGACTCGTTGGCGCCGGCGGTGCCGTCGAGGGGCGCGGAGGTGGTCTTCGAGAGGTCGATGACCACGGGAACGAGCTCGGCGGCCATCGCGGGCACGACGGAGAAGAAGGGAGAGACCAGGATGAGCGCGACCCCGGCTGCGATCAGCGCACGGGCACGCTTGGTCGCTTCGAAGACGCCACCGGACTTGGGTGACGTGCGGGTGGCACGGCGCAGCGAAAACATGTGGTCCTCGGGTATGACTCCGCGGACCGGGATTTCGGCTTTTCTCGGGCTTAAGGAAGCTCGAGCGCAGAGGGTAAAGGGTAGGTTCCCTCAGCATAAGCAGCCGACTATATGCACGTGAATGGGCCCGGGCACCCCAGTGGAGGGGCGCACTGACCTGTATACCCCCGATTGGGAGCGCCTAGTCTTGGCGCATGTCTGCCCTCGATGTTGCCGACTGGCGCCGCCAGGTTTTTGTCCTCTACGCGGCTGTTCGCGAGTCCTCTGACCTGTACGCCGCGCACAATCTCTGGCGTCGCGGGCGCGATCGTCTCTTCGCGTCGCACCCCTCGACGCCGTTGCTGCCCGCAGACCTGGCCGAGTTCACGGGCCTGCCCGTACGGCCCTATGACCCGAACTGGCGTTTCACCGTGCCACTTCTCGCCGCAGAGCCCACGCGCATCGAGGTGGAGACCGGCACCGACGGCTTGGTGCCCTTCGAGCGCATCGGCCTCGTCGACATCCCCTCGATTGGAACACTGGATGTCTGGAGGCTCGCCAGCTATGGCGGCGGCCTCTTCATCCCGGTGAAGGATGCGCTGGCCGGGTCGCCTGGTGGAACCTACGGAGGCGGCCGCTACCTCCTCGACACCGTCAAGGGAGCGGATCTGGGGGGCTCATCGTCGGAGCTCGTTCTCGACTTCAACTTCGCATACAACCCGTCGTGCGCCTACGACCCGGCGTGGGCCTGCCCGCTGGCGCCAGCCGGCAACGTCGTCGACGTCGAGATTGCCGTGGGCGAGCGGTACAGCGGGGTGCACTGACTCGCGCCTTCGTGTGAGTCGCTAGGGGGTTCGCACCCGCAAGTGAGCGCTGAGGTGCGCGATGTTCCCCTCCGACGAGCGGCCAAAGGGCAGTTGGCCGCAGCTGAGCCCGAATCGTGACTTGGGCGGATGCTTTGGCTGGCTAGCGTGGGCGCATGAGCCCCAGCCGATGGACCCGCGGCGCGACCGCGCTGCTGCTAGCGGTTCTTGCGGTGCCGCTCTACCTTCTGGCGATCTGGTTCAACCTCGCGGGACCTCTTGGCGGTTCGCTGCAAGCCTGCCTGCCCGGGGCCTTGTGGCTCAGCCCCCTCACGCTGGCGATCTGGCTGGCCGCCCTTCTGGGGTCGGTGACACTCGCGATCATCGGGCTAGTGACCGATAGCGGGCGTGGCCTGTCGGTCACGGCGATTGTCGTGCTCATCGCCATGGGGCCTGTGTTGTTGATCGCGACCTTCCTCAAGGTGTTCGGCGACGCTGGTCCAGCGGGTGTCTACCTCTGCCCGTTCTGAGCCTTATCGACTCTCTGGGGTCGCTCCTGACGTTGTCCGCCTTCGCAGGCTTTCTCGCGCGATTCGCCCTCGCTTTCGCTGTTGTCGTAGTCGGCCGACGCGGTCGCGGAGCTGGAGCCGCAGGACTCGTGCTGAGCATCGTGTGCTCGCCGCTTTTCGCCGGCCTGGCCCTGATCGCGATCGCTGCCGAGTAGCGAAAGAACCCCATCTGCTAGGCTTGAACCACTTGCAGCCCATGTCTGGTCTGCCTGCGTCGTTGAACGCTTCCTCTTCTCGCCCATATCAAAGGGCTCGTAGATACTTTCGCGGCGATCGATTGCGACCACTGTCGCTCTCGCCACATGAACGGTTTCGATACACGGCTGCGCCGTTGCTCAACCCGCTCAGACACAAGCATGAAAGAAACACCCATGTCTGAAATCTCCACCACCTTCGGCGCGCTTGGCGTGCCAGCTCCCCTTGTCGCTGTGCTCGATGCACAGGGCAAGACGGAGGCCTTCCCCATTCAGGTCGACACCCTGCCCGACACCATGAACGGGCGCGACGTGCTCGGCCGTGGAAAGACCGGCTCTGGCAAGACCCTCGCCTTCTCCATTCCAATGGTCGCTCGTCTCGGTGGCAAGCTCGCCGGTGGCCAGCGCCGTGCCGGTCGTCCGCTCGCCCTCGTGCTTGCCCCGACCCGTGAGCTCGCCACCCAGATCACCGCCGTCATCGACCCGCTGGCCGCGGCCTACGGGCTCAAGACCACGACGATCTTCGGTGGCGTCAGCCAGCAGCGACAGGTTGCCGCGCTGAAGGCCGGCGTCGACATCGTCGTCGCCTGCCCCGGTCGCCTCGAGGACCTCATGAAGCAGGGCTTCGTGCAGCTCGACGCGATCGAGATCACCGTGCTCGACGAGGCCGACCACATGGCCGACCTCGGCTTTCTGCCGGTTGTCACCCGCATCATGGACAAGACGCCGCAGACCGGCCAGCGCCTGCTCTTCAGCGCCACGCTCGACAACGGCGTGGACAAGCTCGTCAAGCGCTACCTCCACAACGAGGTGCTGCACTCCGTCGATGAGGCCACCAGCCACGTCAGCGCGATGACCCACCACGTCTTCGAGGTCGACGGGGTTGACGCCAAGAACGAGCTCGTCAAGAAGCTCGCCTCTGGAACTGGCCGCCGCATCCTGTTCATGCGCACCAAGCACCACGCCAAGAAGCTGGCCAAGCAGCTGACGGATGCGGGAATCCCCTCCGTCGACCTGCACGGCAACCTCAGCCAGGTCGCGCGCGATCGCAACCTCGCCGCTTTCGCCGCGGGCACGTCACGCGTGCTCGTCGCCACCGATGTCGCCGCTCGCGGTGTGCACGTTGACGACATCGAGCTGGTCATCCACGTTGACCCGCCGGCAGAGCACAAGGCCTACCTGCACCGCTCCGGCCGCACCGCCCGCGCGGGCAAGGAGGGCGAGGTCGTCACGATCGTGCTGCCCACCCAGCGCAAGGACACCGCGGACCTGCTGCGCAAGGCTGCGATCACCGTCACGCCCCAGCGCGTCACCGCCGCGTCGGATGCCGTCACAGCCCTCGTTGGCCAGGTCGCCGAGTACGTGAAGCCCGCTCCCCGCGCCGAGGTTCAGCAGCAGGGCGGTGGCGGCCGCAGCAACGGCGCCAACGCGCAGCGCAAGCGTGCCAACCGCGATGGACAGCCGGCCCGCACC
>JBIIAR010000040.1:0-11196 GCA_044239765.1 Microbacteriaceae bacterium | reverse complement strand
CGGGGCTGAGGTACATCCAGATTTGAAGCACGATCGACACGAAGTACTGGGTGTCGCGAAAATAGACGTTGGCAATCGAGAGCATCAGCGCCACACCGGCGGCGAAGACCGCGAATATGACCATGATGACGACCAGCAGGGGCAGCCATGGCAGCACGAAGGACCCCACGACGGAGAGGGCAATCACCAACACTGCCATCTCGAAAAGCCAGTTGTACGCCGAAGAGCCAGCGAGTGAGAGCGGGAGGACAATTCTGGCGAAGTAGACCTTCTGGATGAGCGCAGCGTTTGACACCAGCGACCCCACTCCGAGGGTGAGCACGGTGGCGAAGAATGTCCACGGGAGTAGGCCGCTGAGCAGCCACAGGGCGTACACGTCTACACCACTGGGGTCTCCCGGTGACACCGGGATTCTAAAAACAAGCCCAAAGACGAAGGTGTAGATGAGCATGAGGGCCAGCGGGTTCGCCAGTGACCAGAGCTGGCCGAACACGGTGCGTTTGTACTTGCCCCTGACTTCACGGAGGGTGAGATTTGCCAGGAGCTCGCGTGCGGCGAAGACTTCTCTGATGTAGCGCATTCAACCTCGATCAATGGGCGGCGGGCGGCCGCGAACAATCTACTCTAGAACTAGAATCAGAGTCCTGATGGCCTCTCCGAATCCCCTTTCCCGTGCACCACGCGTCGCGGTCGTCACGGTCAGCTTCGGTTCTGGTGACGTGGTCTCGCCGTTTCTCGACTCCATCCCTCACGCCAGCGAGTACCCCCTGGACGTCGTCGTCGTCGACAATGTCCCCGCTGGTGATCCAGTGGTTCGGGCCGAGGCCGAGCAGCGACAAGCCACCTACCTCTCCTCAGGCGCCAACCTCGGATACGGCGGCGCCGTGAACAGCGCCGTTGTCCAGTTGGACCCGGAGGTGCGCTGGATCCTGGTGAGCAACCCTGATGTGACCCTCTCCTCGCGGTCTGTGGACATCCTCGTTGCCGTCGGCGAGGAAGATGAGGCGATCGGATCGGTGGGGCCAGCAGTGCTCAATCTGGATGGCACCGTCTACCCCTCCGCTCGATCCGTTCCCTCACTGAGAACAGGGATCGGACATGCATTGTTCGCCAACCTGTGGACAAGCAATCCGTGGAGTGCTGCGTACAAGAACGAGTCGACGGATGACGTCGCCCGGCGAGACGCGGGCTGGCTTTCCGGCTCCTGCGTGCTCATCCGGCGAGAGGCTTTCGAGGCCCTTGGCGGCTTCGACGACGGCTACTTCATGTACTTCGAGGACGTCGACCTCGGCTACCGACTCGGCAAGGCGGGCTACCGAAATGTCTACGAACCCGCCGCGACGGTCGTGCACACCGGTGCACACTCGACCACATCGGACTCGGCGAACATGGTGCGCACCCATCACGAGAGTGCGAAGCGATTTCTCGGCAAGAAGTACCGGGGAGCCATCCTGTGGCCGGTGCGTGCTGTCCTCCGGGTCGGGTTGGCAGTGCGGTCCGCTCTCGTCGTGCGCAAACTTGGCCACTAGCTAGACTCGACGCTGGCAATGTCAGCGGCAGCAGGGATAAACAGCATGAAGGTACTCGTCACCGGCGGCGCCGGCTTTATCGGATCGAACTTCGTTCGCCGCACCCTCGAAGACGCCTACCCGGGCCTGGAGGGCGCCGAGGTCGTCGTTCTCGACGCCATGACCTACAGCGGCAACCTCGCCAACCTCGCGCCGGTGGCAGATTCCCCGCGCTACAGCTTCGTGCAGGGCGACATCCGCGACGCCGCACTGCTTGACCAGCTCTTCCCGACGGTCGACGCGGTCGTGCACTTCGCCGCCGAGTCGCACGTCGACCGCTCGGTGCGCGACTCCGGCATCTTCGTCGAGACGAACGTGCTCGGCACCCAGCGCCTGCTAGACGCAGCCCTTCGCAACAACCTCAAGCGCTTCGTGCACGTCTCTACCGATGAGGTCTACGGCTCGATCGCCGAGGGCTCGTGGGACGAGTCGCGGCCGCTCGAACCCAACTCCCCCTACTCCGCATCGAAGGCCGGCAGCGACCTCCTGGCCCGCAGCTACTTCCGCACGCACGGCCTCAACCTGTCGATCACCCGCTGCTCAAACAACTACGGCCCGTACCACTTCCCCGAGAAGGTCATCCCGCTCTTCGTCACGAACCTCATCGACGACAAGCACGTGCCGCTCTACGGCGAGGGCAACAACATTCGTGACTGGCTGCACGTCGACGACCACACCCGTGGCATCGCGATGGTGCTGGTAAACGGCCGCGCTGGTGAGATCTACAACATCGGCGGCGGCACAGAGCTCACCAACAAGGAGCTCACCGAGATGCTTCTCGAGGCAACCGGCAAGGACTGGTCGTACGTCGACCGCGTGCAGGACCGCCTCGGCCACGACCTGCGCTACAGCGTCGACATCTCCAAGATCCAGGCGGAGCTCGGCTACGAGCCGCTCGTGCCCTTCGATGAGGGCCTCGCCGACGTCGTGCAGTGGTACCGCGATCGTCGCGACTGGTGGGAGCCGCTCAAGGCCAAGGCCGCCCTGTAATCTAAGGGCACAATGCGCTTTCTCATCACCGGGGCCTCCGGCATGCTCGGCCGCGACCTTCAGACCGTTCTCGCCGGCCGCGAGGTCACCGCACTCACCCGCGCGGACCTCGACGTCAGCGACCACGCCGCCGTGCGCGCCGCCGTCGCCGACCACGACGTTGTCATCAACGCCGCCGCCTACACGAAGGTCGACGACGCCGAGAGCCACGAGCCGGATGCCGCCATGGTCAACGCCGTCGGCGCGGGCCACCTCGCCAAGGCCACCGCCGAGGAGGGCGCCCTGCTCGTGCAGGTGTCGACGGACTACGTCTTCGACGGAACGGCAACTTCGCCCTACGAGGAAGACGCGCCGACAAAGCCCGCCTCGGCCTACGGCCGTACCAAGGCTGACGGAGAGCGCCGCGCCCTCGACGCCAACCCGGATGGCACCTTCATCGTGCGCACCGCCTGGCTCTACGGCGAGCACGGCCCCAACTTCGCCCGCACGATGCTCGCGCTCGGCAGCGAGCGCCCCGAGGTCAGCGTCGTGACCGACCAGATCGGCCAGCCGACCTGGACCATGGACCTCGCGCGCCAGATTGTCACGCTCGTCGACTCGGATGCCCCCGCCGGCATCTACCACGGCACCGCGAGCGGCCAGGCGAGCTGGTTCGAGTTCGCGCAGCTCGTCTTCGAGCTCGGCGGTCTCGACCCGCAGAACGTCAAGCCGACCGATAGCAGCGGCTTCGTGCGCCCGGCACCCCGCCCGGCATACTCTGTACTCGGCCACGACGCGTGGTCTGAGGCGGGCCTTGAGCCAATGCGCGACTGGAAGGTGGCGCTGCGCGAGGCCTTCGACACAGGAGCGCTCAAGAAGCCGTGACCACGCTGCGAGTAATCGTCGAGGAGATGCTCTCCCCCGTGCCCAGCGGCACCTCCCGCTATGCGGAAGAGCTGACGCGCGCGCTCATCGCCACTGCTCCGCCGAACTGCATCGTCGAGGGCATCGTCGCTGCCTCGACAGAGGGGCAGTATGCCGACATCCTCGACCGGCTCC
The DNA here is from genome assembly GCA_044239765.1 of Microbacteriaceae bacterium. Taxonomy (GTDB): domain Bacteria; phylum Actinomycetota; class Actinomycetes; order Actinomycetales; family Microbacteriaceae; genus Conyzicola. The sequence continues at coordinate 7,600 of JBIIAR010000040.1, read as the reverse complement.
CCGGGCTCGCTGGTCTGAACAAGAGCAGCCTGGCCCGCCCCCAGCTGGTGGCTGCCTGGCAGCACGGTTTCACCAGGCTCCCCGGCATGATCCACGCGCCGACGATGCTCGCGCCATTGGCCAAGCACGACCGCATCAACACCCGTGGACAGCAGACCATCGTCACCATGCACGACCTGACCGCCTGGCTCAGCCCCGAGTCCGTCGACTCCCGTGGCGTCGGCTGGCACACGTCGATGGCGAAGCGCGCCGAGCGCTATGCAGATGCCCTCGTGGTGCCGAGCCACACTGTCGCCGACCAGCTCGCGGAGTTCTACAACTTCGGCGACCGCGTGCGCGTCATCGGCGGCGCGGTGAGCACCGCACTGCGCGTTCCGGCCGATGCCGACGAACGGGCAGAGCGCCTCGACCTGCCGGGCGAGTACCTTGTCGCCCTCGGAGGCCTGGAGCAGCGCCGCGGGCTCGACCAGCTGCTGGCCGCTCTCGCGCTGCCGGACTCCGGCGACATCCCGCTGCTTGTCATCGGCCCTGATGACAACGGGTCTGGCTCGCTCTCCGCCGCCGCGGCGGCTGCGGGTCTGGCCGAGCAGAGGGTGCGTGCGCTCGGGTTTCTGCGCGACGCCGAGCTGTCGGTCGTGCTCGATCGCGCAAAGGCGTTCGTGCTGCCGAGTCTGCTCGAGGGCTTCGGCCTGCAGCTGCTCGAGGCCTTTCACTTCGGCACGCCGGTCATCCACTCCGACACGCCCGCGCTCGTCGAGGTGGCCGGGGATGCCGGCTATGTCGTGCCGCTCGACGACGCCGAGGGCTACCCAGAGCGCATTGCCGCGGCCATCGGATCGGTGCTCACCGACTCGGAGCTGGCCGCGAGCCTCTCGACCGCTGGTCGCGATCGCTCACAGCTGTTCCGCTGGGAGAACTCCGCGGAGAAGGTCTGGCAGCTGCACGCTGACCTCTAGGGCGCGGGTGAGCTGGTCGGCACGATCAGCGCCGACTGCACCAGAGCCTGGATCATCTCGTAGTCAGGGTGTGCGGTGACGACACCGCTGTCGGGCGTGAGCTCGAGCGAGGTGACCGGCAGGGCCCTGGCCTTCGCGGCCAGGTCGACGAACTCGCCGAGCATGCCCTGCGGGATGTCGGTCTTGACCACCTGGGCACCGGCATCCGCCACCGCCTGAAACTTGGTGAGAACGTTGGCCGGCTCGAACTGCGCGAGCATCGCCTGCTGCACCTGGCGCTGCCGCTCCATGCGCGCGTAGTCGGTGGTGTTGTAGCGGGAGCGGGCGTACCAGAGCGCTGTCGCGCCATCCATGTGCTGCGCGCCGGCGGCGATGACACCGATCGGCTTGTCGCCGTTCTTGCCGAGGGTGACCGCCTCGGCAACGGTGATGTCGATGCCGCCGAGGGCGTCGATGAGGTCGCTGAAGCCCTGCATGTCGATGAGCGCGTAGTACTGCAGCTCCAGACCGGTAACCCCCTCGACCGCGTCGCGCATCGCCTCGATACCCGCGTTGCTGCCGTCGCTCTCGGCGTCGGGATACAGTTCGGGGTGCTCCTCGCCGTAGGTGTAGAGGTAGCTGATGAGGCACTCGTCACCGCAGTCGTAGCCATCGGGAAAAACGTCCCAGAGCGGCGAGCCGTCACTGAAGCGCACCTGCTCGAGGTTGCGCGGAACACCGATCATCGTTGTCGCACCCGTTGCCGCGTCGATGGTCGCGACGCTGATGCTGTCGGGGCGAAGGCCGAGGCGGTCGGGTCCGGCATCCCCACCAAGAAGCAGGATGTTGTAGCGTCCCTCGATCGGCGGCTCGACGCTGCCCCCGCTGAACACGGTATCGAGCAGGCTGCGCGCTGCCCCCGTGACGTTCGCGGCGTAGCCGATGCCGCCTGCCGTGATCACCATCGCAACCACCGAGACCGCAACGACCGCGGTGCGCATGAGCCCGGGCAGGCGCACCAGGCGAATGATGCGCAGGGTGTCGAGGCCGAGCACGACCCACAGCACGGCGTAGAACACGAGAACGAGCTGGATGCCGAACAGCGCGATCACATTGGTCGCGACCGCGAGAAAGGCGGGCCGCGCCACCCCGTAGAGCACGAGCGTGATGACCGCCAGCGCCCAGAACACGAAGGTCGAGCCGACCCCGAAACGGCCGAGGCGGTGGCTGCCCGACAGCAGCTGGGGTGAGCCCGGGATGAGGATGCCGAGGCCGACAAGCCACCAGGCCCGACGCACCCGCAGCTCAGGCGAGCCCTGCTGGTCGGGGTCGCGGATCGTGCTCGAGAGACTCACAGGCTTCGCTTGAGCGCCGCGTTCTTCTCTGCGACAACGGCCTCGAGGCTCGCCGCAAAGGACGCGAGCCTGTCGGCGAGCGCAGCGTCGCCGGTCGAGAGGATGCGAGCGGCCAGAATGCCCGCGTTGCGGGCTCCGCCGATAGAGACCGTCGCCACCGGCACGCCGGCAGGCATCTGCACGATCGAGAGCAGCGAGTCGAGCCCGTCGAGCTTCGCGAGGGGAACGGGAACACCGATCACGGGGAGGGTGGTGACGCTGGCCAGCATGCCCGGAAGGTGCGCCGCGCCGCCGGCACCGGCGATGATCACCTGCAGCCCGCGCTCCCGCGCGGCGCGGCCGAAGCTGATCATTGCCTCTGGCGTGCGGTGCGCGCTGAGAACCTCGACCTCGTGGGCGATGCCGAACTCGGTCAGGGCGGCAGCGGCATCCGCCATCACCGACCAGTCGGAGTCAGAGCCCATCACAACGGCCACGCGGGGGAGAGTCACGCTGACCATCGTAAGTGTCAGTCTTCGAAGAAGGCGGCCGCGGCACGCGCGCGAAAGACGACCTCGTCGAGCTCACTGCCGCTGACGTTGACGTGGCCGACCTTGCGACCGGGGCGCGGGGCCTTGCCGTAGCTGTGCACCTTGACCGCCGGCTGGTCGGCCATGAGGGCGCCGTAGCGATCCTCCATAGTGCCGACGGCAGGCCCGCCGAGCACGTTGACCATGACGCTCCACGGTGCGCGTGGCGTGGTGGAGCCGAGGGGAAGGTCGAGCACTGCGCGAAGGTGCTGCTCGAACTGGCCGGTGACGGCGCCGTCCATCGACCAGTGGCCGGTGTTGTGCGGGCGCATGGCGAGCTCGTTGACGAGCAGTCGCTCGTCGGTGGTCTCGAACAGCTCGACGGCGAGCACGCCCGTCACCCCCAGCTCCTCCGCAATCTGAACGGCGATGGCGGATGCGACCTCGGTCACCTTGCCCACCGACCGCGGCGCGGGGGCGATCACCTCAGCGCACACCCCGTCGCGCTGCATCGACTCGACGACGGGCCAGGCTGCAATCTCGCCGCTGGGTCGCCGCGCGACCAGCTGCGCGAGCTCCCGCTGGAACGAGACGAGCTCCTCCACGAGCAGGGGGCCGGTGCCGAGCCAGTCCGCGGCCTCGGCGGCTGAGCGCACCACCCGCACGCCCTTGCCGTCGTAGCCACCGGTCGGGGTCTTGAGCACCCCGACTCCGCCGTGGTCGACGAGAAAGCCGTCAAGGTCGTCCGCGCTCTCGACGCGCGACCAGTCGGGCACGGGAAGGCCGAGGGCGGCGAGCTTCTCGCGCATGAGCAGCTTGTTCTGCGCATAGAGCAGGGCATCAGGCCCGGGCCGAACCGCGACTCCGGCGTCGACCAGGGCGGCGAGCACCGACTGCGGAACGTGCTCGTGGTCGAAGGTGATGACGTCAACGCCCCCCGCAAAACGCAGGACATCGTCGACGTTTCGGTGGTCGCCGAGCTGGGTGACGGCGAGGGCGGCAGATTCTCCTGCGTTTTCAGCGAGCACGCGTAGCTCTATGCCGAGGTTGACGGCCGCGGGGATCATCATGCGGGCGAGCTGGCCGCCGCCGATCACTCCGACGATGGGTGACATCACAGCTCCTGCTTCGATCGGGCGGTTAGGCTTGCAACCGCAACGACCCTATCTTCGCTTATCAACCAGGTGGATGCATGCGCGCACTCGTCAGACAGCTGGCGCGCTTCGGGCTTGTGGGCCTGGTCGGGCTCGCCGTCGATGTCGGCGTCTTCAACCTGCTGCTCGTGACGGTGCTCAGCCCGGCGAACGTGCACGAGGGTCCGCTGATCGCCAAGGTCATCTCCACCTCGTTCGCCATCGTCACCAACTGGCTCGGCAACCGCCACTGGACCTTCCGCGATGACCGCCGCCACCACTGGCTGCGCGAGGGCATCGAGTTCGCCATCGTGAGCGTGGGCGGCATGGGCATCAGCCTGCTGTGCCTCTGGGTGTCGCACTACCTTCTCGGCTTCACCTCGCTGCTCGCCGACAACATCGCGACGAACGGCGTCGGACTCGTGCTCGGCACGGCCTTTCGCTTCACCTTCTACCGGCTGTGGGTCTTCAAGCCCGGCCGGTCAGCGGCTGTGCCGCTGGAGTCCGCCTTCGAGCCAGAGCGGGTCTAGCGCCGACCCCACATGGTCGTCTCGTCGGGGTTCGACTCCTCCCGCTGCCGACGGGCGGCGACGGGATTGAGGCTCTGCTCCATGAGGTCGTGCAGTGCCGCCTGAACGAGGTCGGCATCCGGCACGTCCTTCAAAAAGATCGGATGCTCCTGGCCGCTGTTGATGAGCACGTCACCGCTGCCGAACATCGACTGCAGCGCCGTCTTGCGCACCGTCACGTCGTAGCTGCGGCTGTGCATGAGCTCCTGCCGCACCCGCACCAGAAAGCCGCTGCGCAGCACGATTCTGCGGGTGGTGATCGTGTAGTTGCGCCCGAGCCAGGCGAGCAGCGGCACCAGCCAGACGAAGAACGCGAGCAGGGGTGCCGCGACGAAGATGAGCACGTTGACCCAGGGCTTGGCGAAGCTGCCGCCGAAGTAGCCGGTGAGGCCGACGATCGCGATCAGACCGATGGTCGGCCAGACCATCGCCCGCGCGTGCGAGCGCAATCGCACGACGACGGATTCAGACTGCGGCGCGGACATGCGTCATTCATACCGCAGATGCGTGACGTCACCGGCGGCGACAGCCACAACCGCGCCATCCGAGCCTCGGCGCACCAGCAGGCGACCGCTGCGGTCGATGCCGGTCGCGGTGCCGTGCAGGGTGGCTCCGCCGGGCAGCTCGACCCGCACCTGCTGCCCGAGTGTCGTGCAGAGCTCGGTGAGCAGGGCGAGGGTGCCGCTGGCCTCCACGTCGGCGCCGTAGCGCAGAAAGTCGGTGTAGAGCTCGCGCAGGTTCTCGAGGTACGAGGCGAGCACCGCATCCGCCAGCTCGTCGCCCTCAAGCACCGCGCCGGCCAGCAGCAGCGAGGTGGAGGTGGTCGTGGGAAGGTCCTCCGCGGTCAGCGCGAGATTGACGCCGGCGCCGAGCACGACGGCGTCGGCGGTCGGGGTGAGCTCGGCGAGCAGACCGCTCACCTTGAGGCCGTCGATCTGCACGTCGTTCGGCCACTTGAGACCGACGAGGCCCCGCGCGTGCGGCGCGATCGCGCGTGCCATCGCGGCGCCGGCGATCAGAGGCAGCCAGCCGAAGTGCTCGAGGGGCATCGCCTCCCCCGCCGGGTACACCGGCCGCAGCAGCACCGAGATCGAGAGCGACGTGCCCGGCGGTGCTACCCAGACGCGTCCGAGGCGTCCACGGCCCGCTGTCTGGCTGCCCGTGACCACGACCGAGAACTCCGCCTCGGTCGCAGCCGCGGCGACCAGCACGTCGTTCGTCGAGCCCGTCTCAGGGAGTACGAGGAGTCGGCTTGCTGTCTGTTCTGAGCGCGGCAGCTTCATGCTCCAAGGCTAGATCCTGCTTCTGCTCGCTGAGCGCGTGCAGCACCAGGGAGTGCAGGCCGAGCACCGCGATGCGTGCCGGTGTGCCGAGCACCAGGGCGAGGTAGCCGCTGATGCTGTGATCCGCCGAGCCGAGTGCGCGCTTGCGATCCCAGGCACGGCGCAACGCGCCACCCCCGCCACGGATGACGCGCGGCGTCACCGGCAGCAGGCCAGCCCGGTTCTCGCTCACAAGGCGCTCAATGGCGCTGACCCAGGAGTTCTCGCTCACATCGTGGAAGTAGTTGTCACGCAGCCACTCCTCGTCGGCCGAGTGAAACTCGCGCGCCATCAGGTCGGCGGTGCTGCCCAGCAGACCGCTGCCGACGAAGGCATCGTTGATGAGCTCGGTGCTCACCCCGAAGTCATCGATGATGAGCGTCGGGATTCCCATGGCCACCGCCTCGATCGCCGCCGTCGAGCTGACGGTCACGAGCGCGCTCGCCCCGTCGAGGTGCTCGGCCATCGGGCCCGCCTCGACCACGAGGTTGAGCGGCACCTGCGCGAACTCGTCGCGCAGCAGGTCGGCGTAGTCGTAGCGCTCCGCGTGGGTCTGCCCCTCGCCCGCGAGAGCCCGCACCTTGATGACGACCCGGATGTGCGGATACCGGCACGCGAAGCTCACGAGCGCGCGCAGCATCTGCACCCGCTGCGGCCGCGTCGGCGGAACGATTGCCTGCGCCGCGAAGATCACGTCGCCGTTGGGGTTGCCGACGCCGACCTTCTGACTGAGGAAGGGCAGCGTGGCGAGGGCGAACTGGTGGGGCAGCCGGTTGCGCTCGGCGATGGCCGTGAACAGCCGCACCTCGCGCTGGCTGTGCAGCACGATGAGTCGCGCCTGCGAGCGGTAGATGAGCGCCTTGCGACGTGCGGGAAGCGCGATGCCTGGAACCCCGGAGACGATCACCGGCGGCACATCACTGCGTTCGAGCACAGCCTCGGTCACGAGGTCGGCCAGGGGGCCGATCGTGGCGACCAGCACGGCGTCGGCGCGCTCGCTCGCCACGTGCGTCATGGCGCGGTCGAAGGGCAGGATGACCACCGCGTCCGCGTCGATTCCCGTGCCGGTGAGAGCCGAGACCAGCTGGTCACGGCTCGGACGCTTGGGGGTGTTGACCAGAACGAGCGAGACCTGCCAGTCGGCGGGCATGCGGCCGAGCATGGCCGCCGCCCACTTCACATAGGAGTCGGAGTCAGCGACCGCGACGACCCTCACGCAACAACCCGACGGAGCTTCGCGAGAGGTGCCTCCTCGCCCGGGAAGATGCGCTTGATGCCGTCGCCCATGGCCTCCTCGATGACGCGGATGTCGCGCACCAGGTGCTCGAGGCCCTGCGGCTCGAGCGAGGCCGCGTGGTCGGATCCCCACATGGCGCGGTCAAGGGTGATGTGGCGCTCAACAGCGACAGCGCCGAGCGCGACAGCGGCGAGCGAGATCTGCAGGCCGGTCTCGTGACCGGAGTACCCGACGGGCACGCCGAGGTAGCGATCGCGCAGCGTGGGGATCATGCGCAGGTTGGCCTCCTCCGCGGGCAGCGGGTAGGTCGAGGTCGCGTGCAGAATGACGAGGTTCTCTGTTCCGAGGGTCTCGACGGCACGGTCGATCTGCTCGAGCGTCGACATGCCGGTCGAGAGGATCACAGGCTTGCCGGTCGCGGCAATGGCCTCGAGCATCTCGATGTCGGTGACCGACGCCGACGCGATCTTGTACGCGACGGTGTTGAGGTCCTCGAGGAAGGCGACCGACGGGGCGTCCCACGGGGAGGCGAACCAGGCG
>JBIIAR010000331.1:0-2875 GCA_044239765.1 Microbacteriaceae bacterium | reverse complement strand
CCTGATCGCGGCGCTGCACCCGACGGCCGCGGTGGCCGGAGCCCCGACCGCCTCGGCCCTGGCGCTCATCCGCGAGCTCGAGCCCTTCGACCGCGGCCGCTACGCCGGCCCGGTCGGCTGGGTGGATGCGAACGGCGACGGCGAGTGGGCGGTCGCTCTGCGCTGCGCCCACGTCTCGAGCACGGGCCGCATCACTGCCTACGCGGGCGCCGGCATCGTGCGCGACTCGGAGGCGGCCTCGGAGCTCGCCGAGACGAAGATGAAGTTTCGCCCGATCGTCGAGGCGTTCAGCTAACTGGCGGCGAGCCGCTTCTTCTCTGCCTCGACGTCGTAGTCGGCGGCGGGCCACTGCAGGCTGAGCGACCGCAGCGCATCGAGCAGCAGGCGCTGCACGGCGAAGCGGGCGTACCACTTGTGGTCGGCGGGCACGACGTGCCACGGTGCGGCATCCGTGCTGGTTTCCCGTATCGCGATCTCGTAGGCCTCCATGTAGGCGGGCCACAGCTGGCGCTCGTCGACGTCGCCCGGGTTGTACTTCCAGTGCTTGGTCGGGTCGGTGAGCCGGTCGGTCAGGCGCGCCTTCTGCTCCTCCGGCGAGATGTGCAGCATCACCTTGACGATGGTCGTGCCTGATGCGATCACTTCCTCCTCGAACGCACGGATGAGGCCGTAGCGCTCTTCGATCACTTCCGGCGTCGAGAATCCGCGAACACGGTGGATGAGCACGTCTTCATAGTGCGACCGGTCGAAGACTCCGATGTGGCCGGTCTCGGGCAGCTGCTTGCGAATGCGCCAGAGAAAGTCGTGCGCCTTCTCCTCGTCGGTCGGAGCCTTGAAGGAGTACGCCTGGATGCCCTGCGGGTTCGCGAGACCGAGCACGTGGTCGACGATGCCGCCCTTGCCCGCGGTGTCCATGGCCTGCAGCACGAGAAGCACGCTGCGCGTGCCGCCGAAGCGGCCCTCGGCGAAGAGCTTCTCCTGCAGTTCGGCGAACTCCGCAGCGCCCTCCGCTAAAGCTGCGGCTCCCGCCTTCTTGCCTCCCGTGAATCCGGGCGTTGAGGAGGGGTCGATAGCGGCGAGGTTCATGCCACCACGCTAACGCGGCAGCGGCACCTCGATAAGGGTGGTTCCCTCGGTGGGGGTGAGGGCCTCGTCCAGCTCGCCGCGGGTGGTGGCCTTCTTGTAGGCCCAGCCGTAGGCGGCGGCGAGCTGCTCGAGGTTGACCTGCTGCGGCGTGAGCAGCACCCGTTCGAAGGCCTCCGGGGTGGCGACCGCGGCAACCTCGAGGCTGTCGAACAGGGTTCCGCCCACGTCGTTGCCGACGATCACCTGCAGCCGCGGACGCGGCTCCCCCGTGCCGAACAGCAGGGCACCCGCGTCGTGCAGCGCGGCGAGGTCGCCGAGCAGCACGCGGGTTATGCCGCTGCCCTCAAGCGCCAGCGCGATGCCGACGCCAGTGCTGATGTTGCCGTCGATGCCGGCCAGCCCGCGGTTCGCGTGCACCCGGATCTTCTTGCCCGGCACCACCCGGTCGGCCTCGCGGATCAGACGCGACGCCCCGAGCACCAGACGGTCGTGCGGCCAGGTCATGCGCCAGACGGCCTCCACCAGGTTGCGCCGAGAGATCGGGGCGCGCAGCCCCGCAAGCACGGCACGACCGAACGCGGCCTGCGACTTCGGGTCGTCGGCCGTGGCGATCTCGATGTCTGGGGCGTCGTGCGTCTCGAGCATGACGCGCGAGGCGGCGACCCAGCGGCCCACCCAGGCGCGCGTCGGGCGGTCGTCGGGCAGCTCGCCCTCGACCGCGAATCCGTCGACGAACTGACTCACCGCGTGGCCGGGGTTGAAGTCCTCCACGCCGGGCGTGCGAACGACGATCGTCTCGATGCCCTCGCGCTGAATCAGCGCGGGCACCTCGCGCGAGAGGGTCGGATGCCCGAACACCACCACGCGCTCGATCGCGTCGCCGAAGCCCGGCTCCGCCATCAGCTCCCGCCACGCGACGCTGAGGTTCGGCCCGAAGTGCGACCCACTCGACACCTCGGCGAACAGCGGCGCGCCGAGCAGTCGCGCGGCCTCCTCTGCCTGCTCGCCCGCCCCGTGGCCGGCGACAACGACGGTGTTCTTCGCTATGCGGATTGGGCTTGTCGAAATCTCAGCGCCGACCTCGACAGGCTCGATCCGCTCACGAGTCTCGACGGGCTGAATCACCGCCGAGCTGAGCGGCTCGCGGAACGCCAGGTTGACCTGCACCGGTCCGGCCTGCGCTGCGAGCACCGCGTCGCGCGCGATTGCGGTCGCGCTCTCGATCTCGCCGGGTTCTCCGGTGGGTGCTGCGACATCCAGCACTGTCGTCACAGCGGATCCGAAGATGCCGGGCTGGTCGGTCGTCTGGTTGCTGCCGATTCCGCGCAGTTCTTCGGGGCGGTCACTGCTGAGCACGATCAAGGGCACGCCCGCGTGGTGTGCCTCGAGCACGGCGGGGTGCAGGTTGGCGACCGCGGTTCCGCTCGTGGTGATGATGAGCACGGGGGTGCGCGTCTCGACCGCGAGGCCGAGGGCGACGAAGCCCGCGACGCGCTCGTCGATGCGAACACGCAGACGGATGCCGCCAGCAGCCTCCATGGCCGCCGCGGCGAGCGCGAGCGCCTGCGATCGCGACCCGGGAGACAGCACGACGTCTCGCACTCCGCAGCTGACGAACCCCGCCAGCAGCGCCCCCGCAAACGCGGAGCTAGGCGCGCTTGGTGTCACGCATCACCCTTGGTGTTGCTATCAGTGTCGTCGTCGGAGTCGAGCTGGGCGAGCTCCTCCTCGAGGCGACGGATGCGCTCGTCTTGCTCCTCGTCGCGCCGGATGTTGCGCAAGAAGGTGG
>JBIIAR010000039.1:0-11246 GCA_044239765.1 Microbacteriaceae bacterium | reverse complement strand
CGAGGTGCCGAGCCTTCTCGCGGTCGAGAGCTACCCGCACGTGCACCAGCTCGTCAGCACGGTGCGCGGGCAGCTGGCCGCCGGCCTCAGCCCGGTCGACGCTGTCGTCTCGTGCTTTCCCGCCGGGTCGATGACCGGGGCGCCGAAGCAGCGCGCCACCGAGATTCTCGATGCGCTCGAGCGACGCCCCCGCGGCATCTACGCGGGCGCGTTCGGCTATTTCGCGGCTGACGGCAGCGTCGACCTTGCCATGGTCATCCGCTCGATCGTGCTGGATTCGACGGGCGCGACCATCGGCTCGGGCGGCGGCATCACCGCACTGTCGATCCCAGAGGAGGAGCTCGACGAGGTGCGGCTGAAGGCAGCTGCGCTACTGGCAGTGCTCACGGAATCCGCCGTTTAGGGCCTGAAGAGCGCCCGCACGCATCCGTCCTCTTTGTTGTTGAAGATGTCGTAGCCGTGGGGCGCGTCTTCGAGCGACATCGTGTGGGTTGCGAGGTGATCGGTTCGGATCTCGCCGCGGGCGACACGCTCGAGCAGCATCGGGATGTACTGGTGTCCGTTCTGCTGGCCGGTGCGCACTGTGAGCCCCTTGTTCATCATCGCGCCCAGTGGAAACTTGTCGACGAAGCCGCTGTAGACGCCGAGCACGAAGACAGACCCGCCTTTGCGAACGCCGAAGAGCGCCTGCCGCACGGCGGTCGGTCGATCGGTCGCGAGCCTGAGGTTGGTCTTCAGCTTGTCGTAGACGCCGTCGACTCCGGGGGAGTGCGCCTCGAGCCCGACCGCCTCGATGGCGACGTCGGCGCCGCGCCCTCCAGTGAGCTCGCGCAGCTCGGGCAGCATGTCGACCTCCTCGTAGTTGATCGTCTCGGCGCCGATGACGTCGCGCACCTGGGCGAGGCGCTCGGGGATTCGGTCGATCACGAAGACACGCGAGGCGCCGAGAAGCATGGCGGATCGCGCCGCCATCTGGCCGACACCGCCTGCTCCCCAGACCGCGACGACGTCGCCGGGCGTGACGCCGCTCTCGGCCGCGCCCATCCATCCGGTGGGCACCGCGTCGCTGACGAAGACAGCCTGCTCATCGGTGACGCCATCGGGCACGAGAAAGCTGCCGACGTCGACGAAGGGCACCCGCACGTACTCGGCGTGGCTGCCAGCGTAGCCGCCGGTCGTATAGCCGAAGCCGAAGCAGCCGCCAAGGGTGGCGCCGAAGAGTGCGTCGTTGAGGCCGGGCGCCGTGTTGGTGTTGTCACACAGGCTCGTCTTGCCCTGCAGGCAGTACCAGCACTGTCCGCAGGCGATGAAGGAGTTGACCACGACCCGGTCGCCGACCTTGCGGTCGCGCACCTCGCTGCCCACCTCGACGATCTCACCGAGAAACTCGTGGCCGAGAATGTCGCCCGATCGCATCGTCGGAACGTAGCCGCCGACGAGATGCAGGTCGCTGCCACACGAGACGCTCGCCGTCACCTTCACGATGGCGTCACGCGGGTTGAGGATCCTCGGGTCATCGACCGTCTCGACACCGAGCTTGTTGATGCCCTGCCAGGTGAGCGCCCTCACAGCACACCCGTGCCTTCGCTCAGCTTGGCGACCGTGTCGAGCAGTGCGCCCTGTGGCGTGCGCTTGCGGTGGCCGTGCGGCGACGGCTGCGCGACCGCGATCTCGCCGGCCTCTGCGAGCTGCTTCGTCTCGCGCAGCGCGATGCGCACGTCATCCGGTCGAAGGTCAGAACCAGTACGGATGCGGGCCCCCAGCTCCGTGCCCCGGTCACCCGGCGCGGTGCTCAGCCGAGTCTCGACCCCGTAGCCGAGAGCCGTGAGCGGCGCCATCGCGCCGATCACGTCGGCTTCCGACCGCTGCACGGTCACCACACGCCAGCGCGCGCGCTCGTCGCGCGGCCTCTCGTTCACCATGCGTCGCCTGCGCCACAGCACAGCCCCGGTGCCGATCGCTGCGATTGCCCCGACTATGGCCAGTTCACGTTTCATGCTGCGCACCGTACGTCGCGCATCCGTGAGAGCGAGGGGGATTGACTACCCGGTGAACTTCGCGTTCGGGATGAACTCGCCGACGATCTCGCCGTCGTCGTCGACCTTCCAGGCGCCCCTGATGTTCTCCGGGGGCACGCGTCCCATCGGATCGTCGACGCCCTCGATGACATAGAGGTAGCTGCCCGACTGCGTCTTCGCCTGTGCGCGGGCCTCTGCGGTGATCTCCATGCGACCACCCTAGGCAAGGTTCGCTACCCTAGATAGTCGGCCCATCGGCCAGACAATCACACGAATTGAGATCTTGCATGCAGCACGACGACGCTCCCGGTTACGACGCAGCGGCACTTCAGGCCAAGTGGCTCCCCGTCTGGGAAGACCTTGCCCCGTTCCGCTCGGGCGACCCCGATGACAAGCGCCCGCGCAAATACGTGCTCGACATGTTCCCGTACCCGAGCGGCGACCTGCACATGGGGCACGCCGAGGCCTACGCCCTCGGCGACGTGATCGCGCGCTACTGGCGTCTGCAGGGCTTCAACGTGATGCACCCGATCGGGTGGGACTCCTTCGGACTTCCCGCAGAGAACGCGGCGATCAAGCGCGGCATCGACCCCCGCGAGTGGACCTACGCGAACATCGACCAGCAGAAGGTCTCGATGAAGCGCTACGCGCCATCCTTCGACTGGGACCGCGTTCTGCACACGAGCGACCCCGAGTACTACAAGTGGAACCAGTGGCTGTTTCTGCAGATGTTCAAGAAGGGCCTGGCCTACCGCAAGGACTCCTGGGTCAACTGGGATCCGGTAGACCAGACGGTTCTCGCCAACGAGCAGGTGCTGCCCGACGGCACCTCAGAGCGCTCGGGCGCGATGGTGGTCAAGAAGAAGAAGACCCAGTGGTACCTCAAGATCACCGACTACGCCGATCGCCTTCTCGATGACCTCAACCAGCTCGAGGGCTCGTGGCCGTCGAAGGTCATCGCCATGCAGCGCAACTGGATCGGCCGGTCGACGGGCGCTGAGGTCGACTTCGAGGTCGAGGGCTTTGACCGCAAGGTCACGGTCTTCACCACACGCCCCGACACCCTCTACGGTGCCAGCTTCATGGTGGTCGCCCCCGACGGCGATCTTGCCGCCGACCTGGTCGCTGGCTCGTCGGATGCGGTCAAGGCCGAGTTCACCGCCTACCTCGAGAAGGTGCAGAAGAGCACCGAGATCGAGCGTCAGGACGCCACGCGCGAGAAGACGGGCGTGCCTCTCGGCCGCTTCGCCATCAACCCCGTCAACGGCGAGCGCCTGCCGATCTGGGCAGCCGACTATGTGCTCGCCGACTACGGTCACGGCGCCGTCATGGGCGTGCCTGCCCACGACCAGCGTGACCTCGACTTCGCCCGCAAGTTCGGCTTCAGCGTGCGGGTGGTTGTCGACACCAACGCGACCGTGACCGGCGCGATCCCGAAGCTCGAGCTTGACGAGAACGGCCAGGCGATCCTTCCCGACGACCTTCCGCCGCTCGACCCCGCGACGACGGGCAAGGCGCTCGGCGGCGAGGGGCGCATGATCAACTCCGGCCCGCTCGACGGCCTGAGCAAGGTCAACGCGATCGCCCGCATCATCGAGCAGCTCGAGGCGGCCGGCACAGGTCGCGCCGCGAAGGTCTACCGCCTGCGCGACTGGCTGATCAGCCGCCAGCGCTACTGGGGAACGCCGATTCCGATCATCCACGGCGCGGACGGCGAGCTGATCCCCGTCGAAGAGAGCGACCTGCCGATCGTTCTGCCGCCGACAGAAGGCCTCGACCTGCAGCCGAAGGGGCAGTCGCCGCTGGGGGCGGCATCCGACTGGGTTAATGTTCCTGACCCGCGCGATGGCAGCCCCGCACTGCGCGACCCCGACACGATGGACACCTTCGTCGACAGCTCGTGGTACTTTCTGCGGTTCTTGAACCCCACGGATGACACCCAGGCCTTCGACCCGAAGCTCGCTGAGAAGTGGGCGCCCGTCGACCAGTACGTGGGTGGCGTGACGCACGCGATCCTGCACCTGCTCTATGCGCGCTTCATCACCAAGGTGCTGTTCGACCTCGGCTACGTGAGCTTCACCGAGCCGTTCAGCGCACTGCTGAACCAGGGCATGGTGCTGATGGACGGCTCCGCGATGTCGAAGTCGAAGGGCAACCTCGTCAAGCTCAGCGACCAGCTCGACGAGCACGGCGTCGACGCGGTGCGCCTGACGATGGCCTTCGCCGGCCCGCCGGAAGATGACATCGACTGGGCGGATGTGTCGCCCGCGGCCTCTGCGAAGTTCCTTGCCCGCGCGTGGCGTCTCGCCAACGACGTGACAAGCGACAAGAGCATCGAGTGGAAAACGGGGGACCTCGCGCTGCGTCGCCAGACCCATCGCCTTCTGCAAGACGTTCCCGGTCTCGTCGAGGCCTTCAAGTTCAACGTCGTCGTCGCCCGCGTGATGGAGCTCGTCAACGCCACCCGCAAGGTCATCGACTCCGGTGCGGGAGGAGGGGATGCGGCGGTGCGCGAGGCCGTGGAGGTCATCGCCCAGGCTCTCTCGCTCTTCACCCCCTATGTCGCCGAGGAGATGTGGGAGGTGCTCGGCTACGAGCCCGGTATTGCCAACTCCAGCTGGCGCAAGGCCGACCCGAACCTGCTCGTCGAGGAGTCCGTCACGGCGATCTTCCAGGTCGACGGCAAGGTGCGCGACAAGGCCGAGGTCAGCCCGAAGATCGCGCCGGCCGACCTCGAGGCGCTGGCGCGGGCATCCGCCGGTGTTGTTCGCACGGTGGGCGACAACCCGATCGTCAACGTGGTCGTGCGCGCTCCGCGGCTGGTGAACATCACCACGAAGTAGCACTCCTCCCCAGACGGCCGCGGCGCACCTCTTCGGTGTGACCGCGGTCGTCGGCTTTCGGCGCTTCTAGCGTTGCCGGGTGGCGCGACTCTCGGTGAAACCTGCGGCGGTGATCGTGCTGCTACTCGTCGGGCTCGGCGTGGCGGTGCTGGTGTCTGCGCTCGTGCCGCGGTCGAGCAGCACGGCGGTCGTGCCGACAGCGACCGCGGCGCCGGCCGGTTCTATCTACGTGCACGTTCTCGGCGCGGTGCTCGCGCCTGGCCTCTACGAGCTGCGCGAGGGCGACCGCACCGTCGACGCGATCGCTGCCGCGGGCGGCTTCGCCGAGGGGGCGGATGAGACGCAGCTCAACCTCGCCCGGCAGGTCGTTGACGGGGAGCAGCTGGTGGTTCCGCTGCTCGGGCAGGCGGCGCCGCCGGGGGAGCAGTCGGGCAAGGTCAACCTCAACACCGCAACGATGGAGCAGCTCGAGACGCTGCCGCGGGTCGGTCCGGCGCTCGCCCAGCGCATTCTCGACTGGCGTGAGGCGAACGGCCGCTTCAGCTCGATCGACGACCTGACGAGCGTCACCGGCATCGGCGCCAAGACCTTCGAGGGCCTGCGCGACCTCGTGACCGTGTGAGAGTCGATCTGCGGCTGGCGGTGCCGGCCGTTGCGGGGTGGATCGCGGCAGTCGTGCTCGTGGGTCTCACCGACTTCGCGCTCTGGGCGGGCGTTGGCTGCTGGGCTCTCGCGATAGCCCTCTGGCGCACGCGCTTCGCGCTGTCGCTCGTGGTGGTGGGGCTGCTGGCGTCGGTCATCGCGGTGCATGCGGCCGCGCGGCAGCCCGCCGCGCTGGTGGAGGCGGCGCAGTCGGGGCGCCACGTTGAACAGCTCTTCACCGCGACCGAGGCGCCCGTCGGTGATCGGGTCACCGGCACGCTCGACGGCGGGGTTCCCGTGCTGCTCTTCGGCGAGGTGGGTGTGCTGCGCATCGGGGGCTCTGCCTCCGTCGAGGGAACGGTCAAGGCGGCGGACGCGGGGGAGGATGTGGCGTTTCTGCTCTTCGCCTCCGTCGTGGAGCCGCGCGGGCATCCGCCCTGGTTTCTCGACTGGGCCAATGGGCTACGAGAGAAATTCGCGGATGCCGCTGCCGCGCTTCCCGGGGACGGCGCACGGCTGCTGCCGGGACTCGCGATCGGCGACACGAGCGCCGTGACGCCCGAGCTGGACGCCGCGATGAAGCACTCGTCCCTGTCGCACCTGACCGCGGTCAGCGGCGCGAACTGCGCGATCGTGGTCGGGCTGATCGTGGTCGCCGGTCGGCTCGCCGGGCTGTCGCGCACCGCCCGCACCGTGGCGGCCGCGGTGGTGCTGCTCGCCTTCGTCGTGCTGGTGACGCCCGAGCCCAGCGTGCTGCGCGCGGCGGTCATGGCTCTGATCGTGCTGGCCGCACTCGCGAGCGGGCGGCCGGTGCGCGGGGTGCCGGTGCTGGCGCTCGCGATCATCGTGCTGCTGGCGGCAGACCCGTGGCTCGCTCGCGACTACGGGTTCATCCTGTCGGTGCTGGCCACCGGCGGGCTGCTGCTGCTCGCCAACCCGCTAGCGACGATTCTCGAGCGCTGGCTGCCGCGCTCCCTCGCGCTGGTCATCTCGGTGCCGCTGGCCGCGCAGCTGTGCTGCCAGCCGGTGCTGATTCTGCTGGAGCCGTCGATTCCAACGTGGGGTGTGGTGGCGAATGTGCTCGCCGAGCCGGCGGCACCGGTTGCGACGGTGGTCGGGCTCGCCGCCTGTGTGGTGCTGCCGGTGTGGCCGTGGCTCGGGGAGGTGCTCACGGCTGTCGCCTGGCTGCCGGCGGCGTGGATCGCCGCGGTCGCCACCTTCTTCGCTGGTCTGCCTTTCGGCAGCATCCCGTGGAGCGGCGGAGCCCTCGGGCTCGCCCTCCTCACGGCACTCGCGCTTGCGGCGATATGGATTCCACGGGTGCGCCCGGTGCTCGCGATGGCGATCGTCGTCGCGATCGGCGTCACCGCGGGCGGCCGCCTCGGCGCGGTGCTCGACCGCCCGGCCGACTGGCAGGTGGCGATGTGCGACGTCGGGCAGGGGGATGCGACTCTCGTGCGCAGCGACGGCCGGGTGGCACTCATCGACACTGGCCCCGCTCCCGCGCTGCTCAGCGACTGTCTCGCCGACCTTGGCATCACCCGCATCGACCTGCTCGTGCTGAGTCACTTCGACCTCGACCACGTCGGCGGCACCGCGGCCGTGCAGGGCATGGTCGACGCGGCGCTCGTCGGTCCGGGCGGCGACGACGTGATCGCGGAGCTCGGTGTGCCGACGAGCCGGATCGTCAAGGGAATGACCGGCACACTCGGCGACCTGCGGTGGAAGGTCTACTGGCCCACTGCGCGAGTGACCGAGCCCGGCAACGACGCCAGCGTCGTTATCGGCTTCGACTGCCTGAGCGGATGCGTCAGTTCCCTCTTCCTCGGCGACCTCAGCGCCGAGGCCCAGGCCTCCGTGCTCGCGGCCGGCAGTCTGCCCTCCGTTGACGTGCTCAAGGTTGCCCACCACGGCTCCGCCGATCAAGACCCGCGCACCTACGAGTTGGGGGCCGCCGTTGGCCTCATCGGGGTGGGGGAGAACGACTACGGGCATCCGACAGATGAGCTGCTGGCGGTGCTCGCGAACAACGGCATCGCCGCATACCGCACCGACCGAAACGGGCTCATCCTGGTGGCACCGGGCGTGCGGGTGTGGACCGCCCGTGACGGCCCTCCCAAGTAGGCTGGCGGCATGGCAGCAGTGAAGGCATTGATTCCCCAGCTGCCGTGGGACCGCGTGCGGCCTGCCCCCGTCGTGCTCGTCTCTGGCACCGAGAGCGTGCTCGCCGACCGGGCCATTCGGGCGCTGCGCGAGACCCTGCGCGGCGAAGACCCGAGCCTTGAGCTGAGCGACATCGAGGCCGACCACTACGCGCCCGGCGAGCTGATCACGATGGCCAGCCCGTCGCTGTTCGCCGAGCCGCGCTTCATCCGTGTCACCGGCGTCGAGAAGTGCACCGACGCCTTCATCACCGAGGCCATCGACTACCTCGCGAACCCCGCCGACGACACCTACCTCGTGCTGCGGCACGCGGGCGGCGTGCGCGGCAAGAAGCTGCTCGACGCGATTCGCGGCGGACTCGGCGGCGGCATCGAGATCGTCTGCGCCGAGCTCAAGAAAGACAGCGAGAAGTACGACTTCGCTGTCGCCGAGTTCAAAGCAGCTGGACGCCGCATCACCCCCGGCGCGCTGCGCCAGCTGACGAGCGCCTTCAGCGACGACCTCGCCGAGCTGGCCGCGGCCTGCCAGCAGCTGCTCAGCGACGCCAGCGAGGAGATCACCGAGGTCACGGTCGACAAGTACTACGCCGGTCGCGTCGAGACGAACGCGTTCGCGGTCGCGGATGCCGCTATCGCCGGCAAGACCGGCGACGCCCTGATCCTGCTGCGGCATGCCCTCTCGTCGGGAGCGGACCCCGTGCCGATGCTCGCCGCGTTCGCCCTCAAGATCCGCACCATGGCCAAGGTCGCCGGAGCCCGCGGCGGCTCGGGCCAGCTCGCCTCCCGGTTCGGCCTGGCGCCGTGGCAGGTCGAGCGCGCCCAGCGCGACGTGCGCGGCTGGACCGAGGCTGGCCTTGCCTCTGCAATTGAGCTGCTCGCCGAGACGGACGCGCAGATCAAGGGCGGCGGCCGCGACCCGGTGTTCGCGCTCGAGCGCATGATCACGGTTATCGCGAACCGCGGGGCTTAACGAAAGAAGCCCTCCCGAAGGAGGGCAACTTCACGAGTAACTAACGCTTAGAGCGCCGCAACCTGCTTGGCGATCGCCGACTTCTTGTTGGCGGCCTGGTTCTGGTGGATGACACCCTTCGAAGCAGCCTTGTCGAGCTTCTTCGACGCGACGACCAGAGCGGCGGTGGCCGCAGCCTTGTCACCGGCGGTGATGGCGGTGCGGGTCGCGCGAATCGCGGTCTTGACCTCGCTCTTGACGGCCTTGTTGCGCTCCTGCGACTTCTTGTTGGTCAGGATGCGCTTGATCTGCGACTTAATGTTTGCCACGTGTGTGTACCTTTTTCGATCTAGATGATTGGTGAGCGGCCGTGTTGTCGGTTAGAGGAAGTGGGATCAACCGACCGCGTGTTTCGTGACATCCGCAAGATGTGCACGCAAGCCAAGGGTCAACGATACCGTAATCCGGTCGAAATGGGTAAACAGATAGCCTCGCAAGATGCCCCAGCTCGCCCCGCACATTGACGCCGTTCCTGGTTCGGGAATCCGCGCGATCCACGAGATCGCCATTCAGCTCGACAACGTGATCATGCTGGCCGTGGGGGAGCCCGATCGCGATGTCGCGCCGCACATCGCGGCGGCGGCGAAGGCGGCGTGGGATGCGGGCGAGACGCACTACACGGCGAACGCCGGCATCCAGCCGTTGCGCGCTGCGATCACAGCGAAGCTCGCCCGCGACAACGACGTGCACGTGCAGCCAGAGCAGGTCTGGGTCACCGTTGGGGCCACCCAGGCGCTGCACCAGGCCATGGTGCTCACCCTGGCCGCGGGCGACGAGGTGCTCGTGCCTGACCCCGGCTACACGACCTTCACGATGAACGCGCGCATGATCGATGCCAAGCCGGTGCCTTATTCCCTGCTGCCAGAGCACGGCTTTCTGCCCGACCTCGACCAGCTCGAGACGCTGGTGAGCGACCGCACCCGGGTGCTCATCGTCAACTCGCCGTCGAATCCGCTCGGGGTGGTCTTTCCGCGCGAGACCCTGCAGGCCCTGCTCGACTTCGCCGAGCGCCACGACCTGTGGATCATCAGCGACGAGGTCTACGAGGCCTTCCACTACGGCGCCGATCACGTCAGCATCGCCAGCCTCGGCGGCAGCGAGCGCATTCTCAGCGTGTTCTCGCTGTCGAAGACCTACGCGATGACGGGTGTGCGCGTCGGCTACATCGTCACCCCGCCCGGCTTCACCGACACCATGCGCAAGGTGCAGGAGGCGGCGATCAGCTGTGTCGCTGCTCCAGACCAGTTCGCCGCGATCGCCGCCATCGAGGGCCCTCAAGACGACGTGACTGAGGCGTCGCGCCACTATCGCGCCAACTACGAGGCGGCCGTAGCCGTGCTCGACGGCCTCGGCATCCGTCACCATGTTCCGCAGGGGGCGTTCTACCTGTGGATCGACGTCAGCCATGCGTCCGGGGGCGATGTCGCGGGATGGGCGCAGCGCTTTCTGCTCGAGCACCGGGTCGCGGTCGCCCCGGGCAGCGCCTTCGGGCGCTCGGGTGAGGGCTGGATGCGCGTCTGCCTCGCCGCCTCGAAAGACGACATCGTGATCGGGCTGGGGCGGCTGCCCGCCCTGAAAACCGGGGGATAGCCCCATACCGAGCGGATGCCCGCGCTTCTAGCGTTGAACCCATGACAACCACAGAAGCCCCCGCTGCAACCGCGGCCCCCACGTCTATCGCCGCTGACCGCACTCTCAGCGTGCTGGCACTCATCGCCGGAATCACCTCCGTCGTCTTCGGCCAGACCTTTCTCGTTCCGGTCGCCGCGATGGTGCTCGGCGTTCTCGGCTACCGCCGCGAGCCCGCCGGCCGCGCCTTCGCCGTCTGGGGCATCGTGCTGGGCGGCGTCATGCTGTTCGGCTGGATCCTCATCGCCATCTACAGCGTTGTCTTCGCGGCGCCGCTGATCGGGCTCGCCTTCCTGTAGTGACCTCGACTGTTGCTATGCCGTGCGGCGTCGCTTTGCAGCAACCGCGAGAAGGGCGACGCCGCCGAGAACCAGGCCGCCCGCTGCTGCCGCGACGCTGATCGAATCGAATCCGGTTGCCGCGAGAGCCGCGCCGGCGATGACGTCGAAATCGAAGAGCTGCTCTACGCCTGACGTGAGCCCGACGAACGTGATCACGTAGGGGCCCAGGTCCATGTTCATGACGGGGGCCACCCAGGTGTACGAGACCGCGCCGTCGGCATCGGCGACGAGGTCAATGGGATCACTGACGCTCTCTGTGGTGCTCAGGTAGGTCGAGACTGTTTCCCCTGGCACGAACCCGGTGGTGGTCGCCGTGACGCCCTCCGTGCCGAAATCTGCCTGGCTGACCGAGGTGGGGGCAGCAGAGACCGGCTCCGGTGTGAAGTAGAAGACGTTGCCGTCTGCGACGAAGCTGTAGAAGTTGATCAGTGGCGCGCCCTGGTTGTACACGCCGACGCCTTGCACTGAGGCTGCGGCGAGCGTGGCGTCGAGTGCGAACTGGTCATCAAACTCTGCAAGGGTCGCCTGCTGAAAAACACTGATCGAGCCGACATCTGTCGTCGAGAACCAGAGCGCAGTCGGGTCGGTGAATGACTCAGGGC
>JBIIAR010000330.1:0-2894 GCA_044239765.1 Microbacteriaceae bacterium | reverse complement strand
CGCGATCTGCGGACGGCGCTTCGGGGAGATAACTAAGCGGTGACGCCGGAGCGCTGGGCCGCCTTCGCCTTGAACCAGGCGTTGGACTGCGGCAGGAACAGCAGCACGACCGCGAGGATCCAGAGGAAGTCGCCGAACGCGGGGGTCAGCGAGATGAGGTCGATCAGCACCACGATGCCACCGGCCACGACGATAGCGAATCGCGCGAGGCCGTAGCCGCGGGCCACGAAGATGATCGCGATGCCGTTGATGATGCCGCCGGCGAGCACGACACCGGAGAGCAGCTGGGCATTGGCTAGGCCTTCGGTTCCGGACGGAATGCCGGCGAGGGTTCCGAAGAGCACGAGGGCGACGATGACGCTCAGCACGGCCTGGATCGAGATGATGACGATGCCAGCGGTGGCCGTGCCGGGACGCTTCGTCGGCGAGGCGGGCGTGTAGCCGACAGGAGCGACGTAGGGCGTCGCGGCCGGCGGGGCCGCAGCAGCGGGCGGCGGGGTGGGCTCAGGAGCCGCAGCAGGAGTGATGTTATCGGTCATGTCCCCCATACCAGGGGCGCGGGGCACAAAAGTGGAGCTAAACTCACCACTTGCTCGGAGCATTGACTTTCGTCGGCGGCAGCACTATGTCGTCGCTCCAGCGGGCCAGCCACGCGGGCAGGGTGACCTCGGAGGTGTCGACGCCCAGGGCATCCGATAGCTCCTGCAGCGAGACCGTGCCACCGGTCTTCTTGAGAAAGCGGCCGCGCATGAAGGCCTGCGCGAAGATCTCACCCTTGACGACGAAGCGCTGCTCGACGAAGACCGCCTTCGCGTCATAGCCGACGATCTTCGTCTCGAGTGTGAAGCGCTGCCAGGGCTGCAGCGATTTGCGGAAGGTGATCGTCTCGTTGCTCGCTACCGGGTAGAAGCCGTGCTCCGTCAGCTTCGCCCACGAGCCGGCACGAATCATGAGGTCCATGCGGCCGAGATCCATGATCGAGAAGTACACGCCGTTGTTCATGTGCCCGAGCACGTCGAGGTCGGTCGGCAGCACACGAAAGTCGGTGCGCCCGACATCGTGCACGTGCAGCTTCGAGGCGCGACGGGAGCGGAACCACGGGGCGATCGTTCGAAAGATCAGATTCACGCCGTTAGGTTAATCCCATGAGCACTCTTTACTCGTCCGGTTCGGCCTGGGAACACAAGATGGGTTACTCCCGCGCGGTTCAGGTTGGAGACACCCTCTACATTTCTGCGACAAGCGCGGCCGCGGCTGACGGATCCGTCACGGGCGACCTCTACGAGCAGACGCGCTTCGCGCTCGAGAAGCTGGGATCCGTGCTCGCCGAGGCGGGCTTCGCCTACGGCGACGTCGTGCAGTCCAAGCTCTACATCACCGACATCGCGAACTGGGAGGCAGCGGGCCGCGCCCACGGCGAGGTCTTCGCCGAGATCCGCCCCGCGTTGACGCTGCTGCACGTGCTGCCCTTTCTCGACCCCGCCATGCTCGTCGAGGTGGAGCTCGTCGCGCGTAAGGGCTAGCTAGTTTCGGCGGTGGTCCTGGATTGTCATGCGCGGTCCGAACTTGGGCTTGCTGAATCCGCTGGCGGTGATGAGGCGCATGACGCGCTGGCGGTGACCGCGCCACGGTTCGAGCAGTTCGAGCATCCCGTCGTCGTCTACCGGCTTGCCGATGAGCGCCCAGCCGACGAGGGCGGGCAGGTGGTAGTCACCGACACTCGGGGAGTCGGGGTCGCCGTGCGCGCGCTGCATGGTCTCGGCGGCGGTCCAGACCCCGATGCCGATAATGGAGCGCAGCCGGCGCTCCACCTGCGCCCCGCCACGGCCAAGGTCGAGCGTGCGCTCGAGTGACGACGCGACGGATGTGACCCGCATCGCCGTATCCGATCGCTGCGGCCCCACCCCGGCCTTGTGCCACTCCCACGAGGGAACCCGCTTCCACACCTCGGAGCTGGGGAACACGCGCATCCCCGCGGGGGCGGGCCCGGGCGGCTCCTCCCCGAAACGGGTCAGAAGGTACCGCCACGCGAGGCGCGCCTCGCGCGACGTCACCTTCTGCTCGAGCACTGCCGCCAGCATCGCCTCGAAGACGAGGCGCGTGCGCGGCAGGCGCAGACCGGGGTTGCGGTGCAGGGAGTCGGCCAGCAGTCGAGAGCCCGAGACGTCGAGCTCGGTCCAGTCGTCACCGGCGCCGAGCAGCTCTGGCACCCCGTCGATCGCCCACTCTGCGCCGGGCCCCCATGCGGTGGCGCGCACGCCGCCCGACTCGGTGGCGAGATGGAGGGTGGCTGGCCCGTGGGGGGTTCGCTGGGTGCGCCAGATTCCGGTCGCATCCGTGCGGAAAGCGGGATCGCCCACACCGCGGCGCAGGGGCGCGAGCGTCTGCGCCAGGTCGACGCGGCGCTCGGGCGCGTAGCTCGTCGACGCGATCAGCTGCTGCACGCGACGAGCCTACGTCGCGCGCACGACACGCGATTCACACGAATCCACCCGTTCTGGGGGTAGGACACCCAGTGTCCTCCAAAGTGCCGACACCTAGGCTGAAGAGTGGAGCACCCACTACTACCCGTAGCGATACCCAACGCTGGGCCTCCGTCTCTCCCTCTGACAAAGGAACCCGAAACAGTCATGCCCTCTATCGAGCCCGCCACCCCCATTCGTCGTCGCCAAATCGGCGCCGAGCGCAGCACCACCCCGCTGCCCACCGTGCACCCGAAGCCGAGCGACGCGAAGCTGGCCCTCAGCACGCTGTCGATCGTTCTTACCGTTGTCTTCTGGGCGACCTACATCGTCTACACGATCATTCGCCAGTCCTTCTACATGGGCGGTGAGAACCTCCGCTTCACCGTCGAGTCGATCTCGTACGCGGTCGTCGTGACCTTCCTCACCTTC
>JBIIAR010000328.1:0-2905 GCA_044239765.1 Microbacteriaceae bacterium | reverse complement strand
ACCTTCTTCGAGGCCCTCACCGTGCTCGCTTTCGCGAGCTTCGCCGAGGCCCCCATCGACGTCGGCGTCATCGAGGTCGGCATGGGCGGCGAGTGGGACTCCACCAACGTCGCCGATGGCCAGGTCGCGGTGTTCACGCCGATTGCCCTCGACCACACCCAGCGCCTTGGCTCGACCATTGAGGAGATCGCGCGCACCAAGTCGGGCATCATCAAGCCGGTCGCCAACGTGGTCTCTGCGCGACAAGCGCCAGAGGCGCTCGCCGAGCTCGAACGAGCCGTCGAGCTCACAGAGTCCAGCATGGCCGTCGAGGGCACCGGCTTCGCCCTGGAGACGACAACCGTTGCCGTCGGCGGACAGGTCATCACCGTTCGCGGCCTCGCCGGCGTCTACAAGGATCATTTCCTCCCGCTGTTCGGCGACCACCAGGCCCAGAACGCGACAGTGGCAATCGCCGCGGTGGAGTCCTTCCTCGGGGGAGGCAGCCAAGCCCTCGTCGGCGACGTGCTCGCCGAGGGACTCGCGACCGTGACCAGCCCCGGCCGCCTGCAGATCGTCGGCACCGAGCCGACGGTGCTCGTCGACGCCGCGCACAACCCGCACGGTGCTGCCGCCCTCGCCAAGGCGATCGGCGAGTACTTCACCTTCGACGAGGTTGCCGTTGTTCTCGGTGTGCTCGCCGACAAGGATGCGGCAGGCATCATCGCCGCGCTCGCTCCGGTCGCCTCGATCTTCGTTGCAACGCAGTCGCAGTCGGACCGCGCGATCCCCGCCGACGAGCTCGCGGAGCTCGTTCGCGACTCCGGCGCAGAGGTGAGCGAGAGCGATAGCTTTGAGGAGGCGGTCGCCGAGGCCCGCGCCTGGGCCGCCAAGCAGCCGAAGCGCGCGGTGCTCGTCACCGGCTCGATCACGCTTGTCGGCGAGGCTATCGCGCTCGCGGCGGTGGAAGGCTGGAAAGAGTGAAGCGCCAGCGCTCGACCACGGAGTCGCTGCTCTCGATCGTTCTCATGCTCGAGGCATTCCTCGTCTTCTTTGCCGCCCTCGCCGCCTTCGGACTTGACCTCGTTGCCGCACCGCTCGCCCTTGGCGGTGGAGCCGCGCTGATCGTGCTGCTCGCCATCGACGGGCGGCTGGTGCGCTACCCGGCCGGGGTCGGGCTGGGCTGGGTGCTGCAGGGTGCGCTCATCGCCATCGGCATCCTGCTGCCCATCATGTACTTCATCGGCGCGGGCTTTCTCGCGCTCTGGATCTTCTGCTTCACCAAGGGCCGGTCGATCGACCGTGCCCGTGCCCTCATCACAACGGAGAACACCCCATGACCACGATCGAAGAGACCCTCGTACTGATCAAGCCCGACGGCGTTGCCCGCAACCTCATCGGCGAGATCATCGGCCGCATCGAGGCCAAGGGCTACCAGGTCGTCGACCTTCGCCTGATCCAGGCCGACCGTGAGCTGCTCGGCCAGCACTACGCCGAGCACGAGGGCAAGCCCTTCTACGAGCCGTTGGTGACCTTCATGGAGAGCGGACCCGTCGTCGCGATCCGCGTCGCCGGCCACCGCGTCATCGAGGGCTTCCGCTCGCTCGCCGGCACGACGGACCCCACGACCGCTGCCCCCGGCACCATTCGCGGTGACCTCGGGCGCGACTGGGGTCTCGCCGTTCAGCAGAACCTCGTGCACGGCAGCGACTCGGTGGAGTCGGCCGAGCGCGAGCTTGCCCTCTGGTTCTAGCTAGCCCTCGGGAACGTAGGTTCCGCTGGCAACAGCGCTGACGAACTCCGCGAAGGCCGTGGCGTCGTTGACGGCACCGGTGTACTGGTAGCCGTTGACGAGCACGGTCGGGGTTCCGCCGACCCGCGCGAGCTCGGAGTTCGGGATGGGGCCTACGCTCGTGCGCGCGGTCGCGTCGGTGACCCACTGCTTGAAGGTCTCGTCGTTGATGCACTGCACGACGTCAAGGCTGGTGACCCCGGCCTGCGCGAGCACCGACGCGATCTCCTCGTTGGTGAGACCCGCGGTGCCCTCGGCTGGCTGGCTGGCGTACATCGCCGTGGTCGCCTGGAAGAAGCTGTTCGGGTCGTACTGCGCGACGCAGGCCATCGCGTTGGCGGAGCGGCTCGCGTAGCGGGTGCCGAGCGACGAGCGGTCGAGAATCGAGATCGGGTGGATCTCGAGGGTGGCGGCGCCGGCAGAGACCCAGGTGTCGAGCTGCTCGGCGTTGGTCTGCTCGAAGGTCTGGCAGATCGGGCAGAAGTAGTCGACGTAGGCGACGATGTTGACCGTGTCGGCGTACTTGGTGACGTCGGTGGGGGTGTAGTCGCCGCCCGCAGGGATGGCGGCGGTGGGCACGGCCACGATGTTGCCGGAGCCGTCGCCCTGCAGCAGGATGCCGTCGCTGATCATGTTCTCTGGTCCCGGCTTCGGCACCGCCGCATCGATCTCGGCCTGCCGCACGCTGTTGAAGATGAGCACGGTGACGACGGCGACCGCGACGAGGGCAATGCCGACGCTGCCGCGGATGATCCATCCGTTGCGCACCTTGCGCTTGCGCTCCTGCTCACGCATCTCGCGCGCGTGCTCGCGCGCCTGATCGCGGCGGGCCTTCTTCGATGCGTCACTCACGGGTGGTCCTTTCAGGGGAAGGTCAGATGCTGCCGAGAACGTCGAGCTGCAGCTGGGCGATCACGGCGATCACCAGGTAGAGGCCGAGGGTGATGACCGGGATCCAGCTGTAGGCGGCCGCGGCGAACGCGCGCCCTCTCGCGGGAAGCGGAATCACTCCGCTGCGCAGGTTATGCAGCGTCACTATGAGGAAGGTGGGAATCGTCGCCGCCCAGGTGACCATGCACCACGGGCAGAGCGTGCCGAGGAAGAAGATGCTCGTGACGACGAGGAAGACGACGA
>JBIIAR010000037.1:0-11343 GCA_044239765.1 Microbacteriaceae bacterium | reverse complement strand
CGTGCCCGGCACGCGGGTCGCCCTGCACAAGACCGTCATCGACGCGGCCGCGGCGGCGGGCGTGCAGCAGCTCGTCTACACGAGCGTGCTGGACGCGCGCGACAGCGCCCTCATCCTCGCTCCGGAGCACAAGGCGACCGAGGAGCTCATCGAGGCCAGCGGGGTGCCCGCCACCATTCTGCGCAACGGCTGGTACACCGAGAACTACCTCGGCACCCTCGAGCAGGCGAAGTCAGGCGAGATCGTCACCAGCACCGGCGAGGGGCGCGTGTCGAGCGCCTCCCGCCGGGACTACGCGGATGCCGCCGTCGCCGTGCTCACCGAGCCCGGCCACGAGAACACGGTCTACGAGCTCAGCGGCGACGAGGCGTGGAGCTTCGACGAGTTCGCTGCCGTCGCGAGCGGAATTCTCGGCTCGCCGGTCGCGCACCGCAACGTCACCGCCGACGAGCACAGCGCCGCACTCACCGCAGCAGGGCTGGATGCGGGAACCGTCGGCTTCGTCGTCGCGCTCGACGCGAACATTCGTGACGGGCTGCTCGCCGCCACCCCCGGCGACCTCGGTCGCCTCATCGGCCGCCCGACGACGCCCCTTGCGCAGGGTCGAGCGCTCTAGAGCGGCGAGGGCGCGATCCGCCGTGGCCTCAACGCCACCCTCGGAGTCGACGAGCACCCCCGGCTCGTCGGCTTCGAGGGGCTCGAGCGTCTCGAGCTGCGAGTCGACGAGCGACGCCGGCATGAAGTGCCCGGGCCGGCTCGCGACGCGGTCGCCGAGCACGGTGCGGGGCACCACGAGGTGCACGAAGCGGGCGGCAGGGGCCGCGGCACGAATGGCGTCGCGGTAGCTGCGCTTGAGCGCGCTGCAGGCCACCACGAGGCCGTCGTCGGCGGCGTCCGCGAGAGCCTGCCCGACAAGGTCGAGCCAGGGCCAGCGGTCGGCATCGGTCAGGGGAGTGCCTGCGGCCATCTTCGCGACGTTGGATGCGGGGTGCAGCGAGTCGGCATCCGTGAAGTTCACACCTAGCTTCTCGGCGATCGCGATGCCGACGGTCGACTTTCCGGCGCCCGAGACGCCCATGACGACGATGAGGGGGCTACTCATCGAAGGTGTTCACCATGGCGTGGGCGGCGCGCTCGAGATAGCCCCACAGCATGCCCTCGTGCAGCGGCGAGAGGTCGAGCGTGTCGACGGCGGCGCGCATGTGCAGCAGCCAGCGGTCGCGGGCGTCAGGGTTGACCTTGAAGGGCTGGTGGCGCATGCGCAGACGCGGGTGGCCGCGCTCTTCGGAGTAGGTTCCCGGCCCGCCCCAGTACTGCTCCAGAAACCCGGTGAGGCGCTGAATCGCACCCTCGAGATCGGCCTCCGGGTACATCGGCAGCAGCACCGGGTCGTTCTTGATGCCCTCGTAGAAGGCGCGCACCAGCTTCTCGAAGGTCGGGCGACCGCCGACCTCCTTCCAGAAGTTGCCGCCGACGGCATCACCGCCGGGGCCGCTGCGCAGGGTCAGGGAGTCCTCAGCCACGTTCCTTGGCCCTTCTCGTCGATGCCTTCAGTGCCTCGCTCGGCGGCACGGTGATCGGCTTCGTCTTCGGCGGGCGCGCGCCCTTGACCGAGTTGGCGCCTTCGAAGCCGCTCAGCACGATGCTGTTGAGTGCGGGCAGCTTCACCCCGAGGTCGTCGAGCGACCGCTTGAGCCGTATGCGCAGCTCACGGGCGACGTCATCCTTGGCCGTAGAGCGCGTCTTGATAACGAGACGGATGACGAGGGCCTCGGCAGAGATCGACTCCAGCCCCCAGATCTCGGGCTTCTCAAGCACGCGGGTGCGCCACTTCGCGTCGGTGGCCAGGTCGGTGGCGGTCTTCAGCATGCGCTCCTGCACTGCGTCGACGTCAGAGTCGTAGGGCACCGCGAGGTCAATGATGACCCGCGCCCACCCCTGCGACATGTTGCCGACGCGCAGAATCTCGCCGTTGCGCACGTACCAGAGCGTTCCGTTGACGTCGCGCACCTGGGTGACCCGAATGCCGACGTTCTCGACGACACCGGTTGCGGCACCGAGGTCAACGACATCACCGACGCCGAGCTGGTCCTCGGCGACCATGAAGAGGCCGTTGAAGATGTCTTTGACGATGTTCTGGGCGCCGAAGCCGAGGCCCGCGCCGAGCGCTGCGGTGATGAGCGAGAACGCGCCGGTGAGGTTGGTGTTGATCGCGGTGACGATGAGCAGCACCGAGACGATGATGATGACCGTGGTGAGGATGTTGCTCAGCACCGAGCCGAGGGTGCGGGTGCGCTGCACGATGCGCACGGCGGCGAGCGGGGAGTTCTGCAGGGCCTGGGTGTCATCCGCGCCCTGCTTCTTCTTCACCCCGTTGACGATGCGGTTGACGACGCGGCGAATGACGAACTGCAGAACGATGCGGATCGCGATCGCGACGAGAATGATGACGACCGCCTGAAACGGCCAGCCGCCGCCCTCGTAGAAGCCGGCGATGGTCGCCCAGATCGCGTCCCAGTCAACAGTCATAGCGCTCCCAGTCTACGGAACGCCGCTGGACTCGGCCGCAGAGCCGCCCTAACGCCGAATTGCCCACTTTCGTCGGTTGCGGTTACGCACAACCGACGAAAGCGGGCAACTCGAGGGGTGAGCTAGGCGTCGCGCCGCTTGAGCAGCACGCTGGCCAGCACCAGCAGGCCCACGACCCAGGCGACGAGCACGAGGGCTCCCTGCCAGGGCTCGAGCACGAGGCCGCCAAGGCCGAGCGGGTCGACCGCGGGGGTGTCCGACACGTAGGCGTACATGCGCGCGCCGGCGTTGCTCGGCAGGAAGGTGCCGAGGTTGGCCACCCACTCCGCCGCCGTGATGACCGCGAAGATCTGCACGATCGTCGGCAACACGAGAACAAGGCCGAGAACGATGGCGATGGCACCCGCGCTGTTACGAACGATTGTTCCGACGGCCGTCGCGAGAACTCCGCTGAGCGCGAGGAATGCGGCAGCCCCCACGAGAGCGGCCCAGTAGGCGCCGTCGCTGAAATCCACCTCGATGCCATTGTTGGCCAGCAGGGGAGCGGACAGCAGAGCCGACAGCACGATCGCCACCAGGCTGACGACGAAGGTCACAACCCCGAATACGACGATCTTGCCGAACAGGGCCGGCAGGCGCGACGGCACCGCGGTGAGGGTGGAGCGGATCATGCCCGTGCCGTACTCACCCGTGATGACGAGCGCGCCGAGCACCGCGATGACCAGTTGGCTCATGCCGACGCTGAGCGTCGCCGCCTGCACGGCGAAGGTCTGCTGGGTGCCCTGGTCGAGGGTCACGCCTTCGATGTAGATCGTCGAGCCGAAGAGCAGGGCGAGCGAGATCGTGAGAAACACGAGGATCGCGTAGCACCAGATCGTCGACCGCAGGCTCATGAGCTTGATCCACTCGGAGCGCAGGATGCCGACGAAGCTGACCCCGCTGAGCTGGGTTGGTGTTGTGGTCGTCATCAGATGGCTCCGTTGCTGCTGCGGTACTCGACGTCGTCAGCGGTGAGCTGCATGTACGCCTCCTCGAGGGTGCCGACGGTGGGGGTGAGCTCGTGCAGCACGATGCCCTCCTTCGCCGCGAGCTCGCCGATCTGCGGGGCGGTGAGCCCGTTGACGACGAGCAGGGTGGGCTCGGTCGCGGTGACCGAGACATCGGGGGTCGCGACGAGTCGGGTGAAGCGCTCCGCATCCGGGGTGCGCACCGTGACGGACGTGCCCGTGGACTTGGCGACGATGTCGGCGACCGGGGCGTTCGCGATGATGCGGCCGCGGCCGAGAACGATGATGTGGTCCGCTGTCTGGGCCATCTCGCTCATCAGGTGCGACGACAGCAGAATGGTGCGGCCCTCGCCGGCGAGGTGCCGCGCGAGGTTGCGCACCCAGACGACGCCTTCGGGGTCGAGGCCGTTGACCGGCTCGTCGAGCACGAGGGTTGCGGGGTCGCCGAGCAGTGCCGCGGCGAGGCCGAGGCGCTGGCCCATGCCGAGCGAGAAGCCGCCGACACGCTTCTTCGCCACGGACTGCAGGCCGGTGAGGGCAATGACCTCGTCGACGCGCTTGCGGCCGATGCCGTGCGTCGCGCCGAGCGCGCGCAGGTGGTTCACGGCGCTGCGACCGGTGTGCACCGCCTTGGCGTCGAGCAGCACGCCCACCTCGCGCAGCGGAGCACGGTGCTCCGCATAGCGCTTGCCGTTGACGGTCACCTGGCCGGCCGAGGGCCTGTCGAGGCCGACGATCATGCGCATGGTCGTCGACTTGCCCGCGCCGTTCGGCCCGAGAAACCCGGTGACCATTCCCGGCTGAACCGTGAAGCTCACATCGTCGACGGCCTTCGTGGCGCCGTAGTGCTTGCTGAGTCCTACTGCTTCGATCATGAAATTATCCTCATGTCGCGAGCCTAGGGCGGGCAGCCGCCGAAAGCGTCCCCCTTAGGGCGGATTTGGGGGTTAACCCACGTCCGTCTTCTGCACGGTCAGCGCGCGCTCCACGCCAGCGAGGTTCTCGATGACGAGGCGGCGAAGCGCGGGCGTGCCGGGGTTGGCGGTCAGCCACTCCGTGGTCGCATCCACCAGCTCCTGCGAGGCGAGCGTCGAGGGGTAGAGCCCCACGATGAGCGTCTCGGCGATGTGGTAGCTGCGGTTCGTCCAGATGTCGGCGAGGCTCGCGAAGTAGAGCTCGCTGACCTGCTCGAGCGACGCGGGGTCGTTCGTGTGCACGAAGCCCATGGCGGTGTTGCGCACGATCGCGTTCGGCGCCTCATCCGTGTCGACGAGCGACGAGAAGGCGGCGAGCTTGCCCTCGGCGGTGGGGATCGTGGCACGCGCACGGGCCGCAGCCTGGGCGCCGTTGGCGGTGTTGTCCTTCGCGAGGGCAGCGTCGATCTCGGCCGCGCCGGCGGCGCCGTTGAGCACGAGGCCCTCGAGCAGCTCCCAGCTGAGGTCGGTGTCGATCTCCAGGCCCGGCAGCGTCACTGAGCCGTCGAGCAGGCCCTGCAGCGCGGTGACGTGGGCGGGGGTCGAGGCGAGGTTCGCGAAGAACTTCACGAACTGGAACTGCGAGTCGCTGGCCGCCTCAGCCGCCTGCGCGAGAGCCCACAGCTCGTCACCGACGTGCTCGATGGTCGCGGCACGGCGGTGGGGAGCAACGTAGACGCGCGCGACCGTCGCCAGCTGGGTCAGCGTCGTGCGGATCGTCGTGGACTCGGTCTCGGATCCAATGTTCTGCAGCACGAGCTTGACGTAGTCACTGGGGTTCGACTCGGCGTCGCGCGTGGCATCCCAGGCGGCGCCCCAGACGATGGAGCGGGCGAGCGGGTTCTCGATGTCGCGCAGGTGCTCTATGGCGACGGCGAGCGACTCGTCGTCGAGGCGGATCTTCGCGTAGGCGAGGTCATCGTCGTTGACGAGCACGAGGTCGGGCTTCTGGTGACCGATGAGCGAGGGCACCTTTGTCGAGGTTCCGTCGACGTCGATCTCGACGCGGTGCACGCGCACGAGCTTGCCGCCGTCGAGGCTGTAGAAGCCGATCGCAAGGCGATGCGGACGGATGGTGGGGTAGTCCGGCGCCGCCTCCTGCGTCACCTCGAAGGCGGTGATGACTCCAGAGGAATCGGTCTCAATCACGGGGCGCAGGGTGTTGACGCCCGCGGTCTCGAGCCACAGCTTCGACCACTCGCCGAGGGAGCGGCCGCTGGTCTTCTCGAGCTCGGCGAGCAGGTCGCTGAGCTCGGTGTTGCCGTAGGCGTGCTTCTGGAAGTAGGCGGCGACACCGGCGAAGAAGGCATCGATGCCGACCCAGGCGACGAGCTGTTTGAGCACCGATCCGCCCTTGGCGTAGGTGATGCCGTCGAAGTTGACCTGCACGTCTTCGAGATCGTCGATGGTGGCCACGACGGGGTGCGTCGAGGGCAGCTGGTCCTGGCGGTAGGCCCAGCTCTTCTCCATGGCCTGAAAGGTGGTCCACGCCTCGGTCCACTCCGTGGCCTCGGCGGTCGCGATGGTCGAGGCCCACTCGGCGAAGCTCTCGTTGAGCCAGAGGTCGTTCCACCACTTCATGGTCACCAGGTCGCCGAACCACATGTGGGCGAGCTCGTGCAGGATCGTGACGACGCGGCGCTCCTTGATGGCGTCGGTCACCTTGCTTCTGAAGACGTAGGTCTCGGTGAAGGTGACGGCGCCAGCGTTCTCCATCGCGCCCGCGTTGAACTCGGGCACGAAGAGCTGGTCGTACTTCGTGAAGGGGTAGTCGTACTGAAACTTCTCCTCGTAGTAGGCGAAGCCCTGGCGGGTCTTCTCGAAGATGTAGTCCGCGTCGAGGTACTGGCTGAGCGACTTGCGCGAGAAGATGCCGAGCGGCACGGTGCGGCCGCCGCGCGTGGTCAGCTCGGAGCGCACGACCGCGTACGGGCCGGCGACGATCGCGGTGACGTAGCTCGAGAGGATGGGGGTGGGCGCAAAAGTCCAAGTGCTGGTCGAGCCTGTCGAGACCGGCTCGGGCGTCGGCTCATTGCTTACGACCTCCCAGCGGGAGGGCGCGGTGATGGTGAACTGGAAGGTCGCCTTGAGGTCGGGCTGCTCGAAGACCGCGAAGACGCGACGCGAGTCGGGAACCTCGAACTGCGAGTAGAGGTAGACCTCGCCGTCGACGGGGTCTACGAAGCGGTGCAGGCCCTCACCGGTGTTCGTGTACGCGAAGTCGGCGACGACCTCGAGAACGTTCTCTGCCTGCAGGTTGTCGAGCTGGATGCGGGTGCCGTCCGCGACGGCCACGTCGAGCGGGGCTCCGTTGAGGGTGACGCTGTGCACTGTCTCGGTGAGGGCGTCGATGAAGGTGCTGGCGCCATCCGTTGCGGTGAAGCTCACGGTGGTCGTCGAGGAGAAGGTGGTCGGCCCGGTCGTGAGGTCGAGAGCGATCTGATAGCTCGAGACGCTGATGATCGCCTTGCGCTGCTGGGCTTCGAGGCGGGTGAGGTTCTCTCCGGGCACGCTGTTCTCCTGATGTGGTGGGGTGCGGTTGGGCCGCTTCTAGCGGCACAACAACCCTAGCCGCGCAGGGCCCGCCTGTACGCTGGCCTCGTGACTGATCAGACCGGAATCGAGCCGCCGCGCGAGCCGGTTGCCCCGCCCCAGCTGGTCTTTCCCCTGACCGTGGCCACGCCGCCGCCCTCACGCGCCCCGATGATCGTCGCGCTGATCGGTGGGTTCTTCATCGTGGCTATCGTGATCGCGGCGGCCGCCTACATTCTCAGTGCGACCTTTGCCCGGGCCGTCGACAGCAACGACCTCGGTGCGGCGGAGCGGGTCGTCAACGACCTCGACGCCGCCTATCAGGATGCGGACTGCGACGCCTTCGAGAGCCTCACCTCCGAGGATGCCCGCGACGACATCCTCGGCGAGAGCTACGACTGTGACGCCTTCGAGGCTGCCGCGGCCGCGCTCACCGACGGCGGCGACTACGTCTACAGCGTGCGCATCACCGACAGTCGCAAGCGCGGCGAGCTGATCACCGTCTCGACTGACGAGGCCTACGGCAGCGCCGCGCCGACCGGCTACACCTATGTGCTCGAGCGCGATGGCGACCGCTGGGTCGTCACCGCGTACGGAGAGGACTGAGATGACCATCCCGCCTGTCACACCGCGCACGCGCTCCATCTGGCCGTGGATCATCGGCGGCGGAGCCGCTCTCGTGCTTCTCGGCATCGGCATCGCCCTCGGTGTGCTGCTGCTCGCCGCGGGCCAGAAGGAGGCCGACACCGAAGAGGTCGAGCGCGTTGTGCTGCAGTTCGACGAGTCGTATGAGGACTCCGACTGCGACCAGTTCATCGAGATCACCTCTGACGACTTCCGCGACGAGTTCTTCGACGGCGACTTCGACTGCGAAGTCTGGGAGGAGATCGGCGACAAGTACTACGACGAGAACGGCGACTACCAGTACGACGTTCAGATCAACGAGATCACGGTGCGCGGCGACCGGGCGACCGTCGAGACCAGCGAGACCTACGAGTACGACGCAACAACGGGGTCGAGCGAGATCACCTACAAGCTGGAGCGCGAGAAGGGCCGCTGGCTCATCGTCGACTTCAAGGAAGAGGTCACCGAGACCACCGAGTCGCAGCCGGAGCCGGAGGCGTCAGAAGAGCCCGACGAGCTCACCGCGGATGAAGTGGTCGCTGAGGACCTCAAGAACGCGAAGGCCGCCCTGCTGGCCTACTACCTCGTCGAAGACGGATGGGCGGGAGTCACCGAGCAAGAGCTCGAGGTCTACGGCTACGGAGCGAGCCTCGGCACCATCAACATGATGTTCTACATCGACGCCGCGCAGGAGGAAGCCACCTACTGCATCGACGCCACCGCCTCGGAGACGGGCAACAGCTTCTGGATTCGCCCCGACACCGTCGCGAAGCCGGGGCTCTGCAGCGACCCCGTCGAGTAGCGTCCGGGGCCCCTCCTAGAATCGACTCATGCGCATCCACATCGCCACGGATCACGCCGGACTCGAATTCAGCCACGACCTTCAGCAGCACCTTCGTGCGCAGGGGCACGAGGTCATCGACCACGGCCCGCAGACCTACGAGCCGCTCGACGACTACCCCTCGTTCTGCATCAACGCCGCCCACGGTGTTGTCGTCGACCAGCTGTCGGGCATCGAGGCGCTCGGCGTCGTCTTCGGCGGCTCGGGCAACGGCGAGCAGATCGCGGCCAACAAGGTGGCGGGAGTGCGTGCCGCCCTCGTCTGGAACGAGTCGACCGCGCAGCTCGCCCGCGAGCACAACGACGCCAACGTCATCTCTATCGGCGCCCGCCAGCACACGGTCGACGAGGCGAAGAGCTTCATCGACACCTTCATCGCCACGCCCTTCACCAACGAGGAGCGCCACGTGCGCCGCATCGGCCAGCTCGCTGAGTACGAGACCACGGGCGCCATCGCGGGGCACCAGGTCGACTGATGCCCGAGGGCCATTCCGTTCACCGTATTGCCCGGCAGTTCGCCCTGCACTTCGAGGGCAAGGTGGTGGTGGCATCGAGCCCGCAGGGACGCTTCGCCGCTGGAGCCGCGCAGATAAGCGGACACCGCCTGCTGCAGGCAAAGGCCGTCGGCAAGCAGATGTTCCTGCAGTTCGACAACGACCTCTGGCTGCGCGTGCACCTCGGCATGTACGGGGCGTGGGACTTCGCGGGCGAGATCACCGCGGATGCCACCATCGCCAGCGCGAACGGCCGCATCGGCCAGACCAACCAGCGCGGCACCATCTCTGACGACAACGAGTCGTCGAACTCGTCGATCGGGGCACCGCGCAAGACGCGCCTGCGCATGTCGGAGTCCGAGAAGCCGGGGGAGCAGCTCGAGGTGTTTCCGCCGGAGCCGATCGGCGCCGTGCGGGTGCGCCTGCTCACCGACACGACGGTCGCCGACCTGCGCGGGCCGACAGCGTGCGAGGTGCTGCGCGCCGATGAGGTTCAGTCGGTCATCGACAAGCTGGGGCCGGATCCGCTCGTTGACGGCCCGAAGAAGGGCGAGCAGCGCTTCGTCGACCGGGTGCGCACCAAGCCCACCCCGATCGGCCTGCTGCTCATGGACCAGACCGTCGTCGCCGGCATCGGCAACGTCTACCGTGCAGAGCTGCTGTTTCGCGCACGCCTCGACCCGCACACGCCCGGCAGGCTCGTGCCAGAAGAGACCCTTCGCGCTCTCTGGAAGGACTGGACGAAGCTGCTCAAGCTCGGCGTCAAGCTCGGCCAGATGATGACCATGGACAACCTCAGCCCCACGAAGTACCAGGCAGCGCTGGCCAGCCGCGACGACCGGCACTGGGTCTACCACCGCACCGGTGAGCCGTGCCGCGTCTGCGGTACCCCGATCGTCATGGAGCTGGCCGCGGGTCGCAAGCTCTACTACTGCCCGACTGATCAGGTATGACCAGGCTCGGCGCGTGGCTGTGGGTTGCGACGCTGCAGCTGTTCGTCGCCGAGCTCGTGACCGCCCTCGCCTGGCCGAACGGCTACTCGATCGCGGACTACACGATCAGTGACCTCGGGCGGGTGAGCTGCGAGGTGGCTGTGCTCTGCTCGCCCCTGCACGCGGTGTTCAACGTCTCGATCGTGGTCTCTGGCGTGCTCACGGCAGTCGGCGGCATCCTGCTGCAGTCCCACTGGGCACGCCCGCGGCTCGGCGCCGCGGCGGCCGTCGCCCTGGGCATCGGGGGTGTCTGCGTCGCTCTCGTCGGCTTCTTCCCCGTGGATGCGGCCCCCGGCCCGCACACCGTCGTTGCCTTCCTGCAGTGGCTGTTCCAGATCGCGGGCATGCTGCTCATCGCGGTCGCCGCAGGGCGC
Source organism: Microbacteriaceae bacterium (assembly GCA_044239765.1). Taxonomy (GTDB): domain Bacteria; phylum Actinomycetota; class Actinomycetes; order Actinomycetales; family Microbacteriaceae; genus Conyzicola. The sequence continues at coordinate 977 of JBIIAR010000037.1, read as the reverse complement.
GACCGCGTGGTCCGCGTGGTCGCAGTCGTCGCGGTTGCCGTCTCGGCAGTCGGCTTCGCCGCGTTCCTCTCCGATGCCAGCCCGCACGGCATCCTCGAGCGTTTCGCCTTCGATACGCTCACGTGGTGGCAGGCGGTCACCGGTGTGCTCGTGCTCCGATCGCTGCGCCGACCCTCTCGGCGATAATGAGGGCATGCGCCACACGCCCACCTATGTTCTGACCGACCCGGATGAGGTGAAGCGCCTCATTCGCGAGAATCCGTGGGCGACCATGGTCTCAACCACGGCGAACGGACTGGTCGCGAGCCACTATCCCGTCGTGCTCGAGGAAGACGCGGAGGGCATCAGCATCGTCAGCCACGTTGGCCGCCCCGACGAGAGGCTGCACGAGCTGGGCGAGCACGAGATGCTCGTGATCATCCAGGGCCCGCATGGCTACATCTCGCCCGGCTGGTATGAAAACGACGAGCTGATTCCGACGTGGAACCACGTGACCGCGCACCTCTACGGCGTGCCAGAGATTCTCAGCGACGACGAGAACTTCGCGGTGCTCGACGACCTGGTGGAGCACTTTGAGAAGCGCATGCCGTTGCCGGTGAGCATCACCCTCGATGAGGAGAGCAGCCGGCGCGTAGCCAAGGGCACGGTCGGTATGCGCCTGCGCGTGACCCGCTTCGACGCGCGGCTCAAACTGAGCCAGAACAAGAAGCCCGAGGTGTTTCAGCGCATCGTCGAGGCGCTCGAGGGCGACGGCCCATACAACTCGCCGGAGCTCGCGGCAGAGATGAAGCGCGTTGCGGTCACGGGGCACAGTGCTACTGCGTAACGGGCGGGTCGACGGGGCTCTCGTCGACATCCGCGTGGATGCCGGAGTCATCACCGAGATCGCCCCCGGTCTGGCGGGCGAGGGCCTCGACCTCGAGGGAGCGCATGTCGTTGCGGGCCTGTGGGACGAGCACGTGCACTTCAGCCAGTGG
>JBIIAR010000327.1:0-2922 GCA_044239765.1 Microbacteriaceae bacterium | reverse complement strand
AGACCGTGTAGTTCCAGAGACCGCGCAGCTCTGCGGTGAGCAGGAAATCGCCGTGCACGAGCAGGATCGAGTCGGGCTTGGCCGTCATCCACTTGGGCTCGATCGGCACGTCGCGCGCCGCGTCGAAGGCGGCGAGAACGAAGCTGCCGGCGGCTGCATCACGAAAGGGGTCGAGCAGCACGCGCGCGAAGAGGTCGGTGTCGTAGCCGGCCTCTGGCGCGTCGGAACCAGCCTCGTAGCGGATCACCCGCGGGTGCCGAAAGTCGTCTATGGCCGCGGTGAAGGCCTGGTGCCCCGCCCGGCGCAGGGCCTCGGCGAGGTCGGCCGCGAAGTCCGCTGTGCCGGCAAGGCCGTCGATCGCCACGACGACACGGCCACGGCCGTTGTTCTGCAGAATCTCGGCGGCAAGCGCGTCGAGCGTGTCGATCTTGGCCGGTGCCCACTTCGTCATGGGTCGAGTCTAGGTTTGAGTCGTGAGCATTGCCGGGCCGATCATCGACTGGTTCGCGGTCAACGGCCGCGACCTGCCGTGGCGACGGCCGGGCTTCACCCCGTGGGGCGCGTTGGTGAGCGAGTTCATGCTGCAGCAGACGCCGGTGAACCGCGTGCTGCCGAGGCTGGCCGAGTGGCTGGAGCGCTGGCCGACGCCAGCCGATCTCGCGGCCGCCTCCCCCGGTGACGCGGTGCGGGCGTGGGATCGCCTCGGGTATCCGCGGCGGGCTCTCAACCTGCACGCAACCGCGGTCGCGATCGTCGAGCGGCACAGCGGGGTTGTGCCCTCCGACGTCGGCGAGCTGCTCGCCCTTCCCGGGATTGGCGACTACACCGCGCGGGCGATCTCGGTCTTCGCGTACGGGCAGCGGCATCCGGTCGTCGATATCAACATTCGCCGGGTGATCGCGCGGGCCGTGCTCGGGCTCAGCGACCCCGGGCCGGCCGCCAAGCGCGACCTCGTCGACATGGAGGCGCTGCTGCCCGAGTCCAATGCCGACGCCAAGGCCTTCAACGCGGGGATCATGGAGCTCGGCGCCCTCGTCTGCGTCGCCCGAACGCCCCGCTGCGAGGCCTGCCCGATCGCCGACCTGTGCCGGTGGCGGCTCGACGGCTACCCAGAGACGGATGCCGCCAAGGCCCCCAAGCAGAAGAAGTACGAGGGCAGCGACCGGCAGGTGCGCGGCCTCGTGCTGGCCGAGCTGCGCGCCTCAGACATACCGGTCACCCGTGACGAGCTGTCTCTCGTCTGGCCCGAGGTCGAGCAGCTCAACCGCTCGATCGCCGGGCTCATTCTCGACGGCCTCGTGGTCGACACCGGGGATGCCTACGAGCTGCCGAGCTAGGCTGACCGGGTGCCATCGACCAGTGTTCGCCTTGATGCGGACAGCCCGGAGCTATCCGCCGCCCTGGCCGAGATCACGAAGGATCTGCCGCGCGAGTTTCCGCGCGAGGTGCAGGCCGAGGCTCTCGCGGTGGCCGCCATCGCGCCCCTGCCAGAGCTCGACCGCACCGACGTGGAGTTCGTGACGATCGACCCGCTCGGCTCCACCGACCTCGACCAGGCGCTGCACCTCGCGCGCGAGGGCACCGGCTATCGGGTGCTCTACGCCATCGCCGACGTTGCCGCCTTCGTCGAGCCGGGAGGCGCGATCGACGCCGAGGCGCGCCTGCGCGGCCAGACGATCTATGCGCCCGACGGACGCATCCCACTGCACCCCGCGGTGCTCAGCGAGGGGGCCGCCTCCCTGCTGCCCGGTCAGCTGCGCCCCGCCTTCGTCTGGCACTTCGAGCTCGACGCTGACGCGAACGTCACCCAGAGCACCGTCTACCGCGCGCGCGTGCAGAGCCGCGAGCAGCTCGACTACGCAACCGCCCAGGAACGACTGGATGAGGGCACGGCCAGCGACGTGCTGCAGCTTCTCAGAGAGGTCGGCTTCAAGCGCGTGGCGCTGGAGCACGAGCGTGGCGGAGCCAGCCTCGGCACGCAGGAGACTGAGATCGAGCTGCGCGACGGCCACTACGTGCTCGTGCGCCGCACGCCTCATCCGGTGGAGGACTGGAACGCGCAGCTGAGCCTGATGACCGGCATGGCGGCCGCGCAGATCATGCTCGACGGCAACGTCGGCATCCTGCGCACCATGCCCCCAGCGGACGACGAGGCGGTCAGCCGCTTCCGCCGCCAGACCCGGGCCCTCGGCACGCCGTGGCCGATGGATGTGCGCTACGGCGACTACCTGCGCTCCCTCGACACTACCCAGCCCCGCCACCTCGCGATCATGCACGCCGCCGCCTCGCTGTTTCGCGGCGCCGGCTACTCCCCCTTTGACGGAGCCCCGCCGTCGCAGACCGAGCAGGCGGCCGTTGCCGCTCCGTACGCGCACGTGACCGCCCCACTGCGCCGCCTCGTCGACCGCTTCGGCCTCGTCGCGTGCGAGGCGCTCTCGGCGGGCGAGCCGGTGCCCGCGTGGGTGCGGGAGGCGCTGCCAGAGCTGCCGTCCATGATGAGCCGGTCAGGCCAGGTCGCCGGGCAGGTGGACTCCCGGGCATTGAACGTGGTCGAGGCTGCCGTTCTTGCGGATCGCGTCGGCGACACGTTCGAGGTGACCGTGCTGTCCGCCAGTGAGACCTACGGCACGGTGCAGCTCGCGGATCCGCCGATCGTCGCGCGGTGCAACGGCGCATTGGAACCCGGCGCGACCGTGCGCGCAACCCTCGAGACAGCCGAGATCGCAACGGGTAACGTGCTGTTTCGTGCCTGAGTTTCGCGAGATCATCGACGCGCTGGTCGAGAGCGGTGTTCCCGACGAGGCCCTCGGCGTCTGGCGACCGGAGAAGAAGCTCTTCGGTGTGCCCCGCCCGCCCGCAATGGACCCGGTTGGCCGCGTCTGGCGCCTCGGCGCGCTGCTGATCGACCGCGACGGCGCCCTC
>JBIIAR010000162.1:0-5762 GCA_044239765.1 Microbacteriaceae bacterium | reverse complement strand
AGCTCGGCCACAACTACATCGGCACGGAGCACATCCTGCTCGGCCTCATCCGCGAGGGTGAGGGTGTGGCGGCGCAGGTGCTCGTCAAGCTGGGCGCCGACCTCAACCGCGTTCGCCAGCAGGTCATCCAGCTGCTCTCGGGCTACCAGGGCAAGGAGGCTGTCGCCGTCGGCGGCAACGACGCCACCCCCGACAAGGGCTCGCAGGTGCTCGACCAGTTCGGCCGCAACCTCACGCAGGCTGCGCGCGACGGCAAGCTCGACCCCGTCATCGGCCGCGAGAAGGAGATGGAGCGGGTCATGCAGATCCTCTCCCGCCGCTCGAAGAACAACCCGGTTCTCATCGGTGAGCCCGGCGTCGGCAAGACCGCCGTCGTCGAGGGCCTCGCCCAGGCCATCGTCAAGGGCGATGTGCCCGAGACCCTCAAGGACAAGCAGCTCTACTCGCTCGACCTCGGCTCGCTCATCGCCGGCAGCCGCTACCGCGGTGACTTCGAGGAGCGCCTCAAGAAGGTGACGAAGGAGATCCGCACCCGCGGCGACATCATCGTCTTCATCGACGAGATCCACACCCTTGTCGGTGCGGGTGCCGCGGAGGGCGCAATCGACGCCGCATCCATTCTCAAGCCGCTGCTCGCCCGTGGTGAGCTGCAGACGATCGGTGCGACCACCCTCGACGAGTACCGCAAGTACTTCGAGAAGGATGCCGCCCTCGAGCGCCGCTTCCAGTCGGTGCAGGTGCACGAGCCCACGATCCCCCACACGATCAACATCCTCAAGGGACTGCGCGACAAGTACGAGGCGTTCCACAAGGTCTCGATCACGGATGGCGCCCTCGTCTCGGCGGCGAACCTCGCGGACCGCTACGTGAGCGACCGCTTCCTTCCCGACAAGGCGATCGACCTGATCGACGAGGCCGGCGCACGCCTTCGCCTGTCGATCCTGTCCGCCCCGCCGGAGCTGCGCGAGTTCGACGACCGCATCGCGGCCGTGCGCGGCAACAAGGAAGGCGCGATCGAGAACCAGGACTTCGAGAAGGCCGCTTCGCTTCGTGACGAGGAGAAGAAGCTGCTCGGCGAGCGTCTTCGCCTCGAGAAGCAGTGGAAGGCCGGCGACGTCGGAGCCAGCGGAACCGTCGATGAGGGTCTCATCGCCGAGGTGCTCGCCCAGGCCACCGGAATCCCCGTCTTCAAGCTGACCGAGGAGGAGTCGAGCCGACTCATCTTCATGGAGAAGGCGCTGCACATGCGCGTCATCGGCCAGGAAGAGGCCATCTCGGTTCTCGCCAAGACGATCCGGCGCACCCGCGCCGGACTCAAGGACCCGAAGCGCCCCTCTGGCTCGTTCATCTTCGCCGGCCCCACGGGTGTCGGTAAGACCGAGCTGGCCAAGGCACTTGCCGAGTTCCTGTTCGACGACGAGAACGCGCTGATCAGCCTCGACATGTCGGAGTACGGCGAGAAGCACACGGTCTCGCGACTGTTCGGTGCTCCTCCCGGATTCGTCGGCTTCGAGGAGGGTGGCCAGCTCACCGAGAAGGTGCGCCGCAAGCCCTTCAGCGTTGTGCTCTTCGACGAGATCGAGAAGGCACACCCCGACATCTTCAACTCCCTCCTGCAGATTCTGGAAGAGGGGCGACTGACGGATGGCCAGGGCCGCGTTGTCGACTTCAAGAACACCGTGATCATCATGACGACCAACCTCGGCACGAAGGACATCACGGGCACCCCGATCGGCTTCAGCTCGTCGACCGACACCGCCTCTGGCTATGACCGGATGCGCGGCAAGGTCGTCGAGGAGCTGAAGAAGCACTTCAAGCCGGAGTTCCTCAACCGCGTTGACGAGACCATCGTCTTCCCGCAGCTGAAGCCCGACGAGCTACTGCAGATCGTCGACCTCTTCATCAAGCGTCTCAGCGAGCGCCTGATGGACCGCGACCTGACGATCGAGCTCACTGTTCCGGCCAAGGAGCAGCTGATCAAGGTCGGCTTCGACGCCAGCCTCGGTGCCCGACCGCTGCGCCGCGCGGTGCAGCACGAGGTCGAGGACCAGCTGTCGGAGAAGATCCTGCACGGCGAGCTCAACGCGGGCGACCACGTGCACGTCGACTTCGTCGATGGTGCCTTCGTGTTTACCACGGGCCGCCAGGCCGGCCTGCCGCCGGTCGAAGAGGCAGTCACCGCAGAGGTCTAGTACTCAGCGGATCGAGCCAGTCGAGATCAGAGGGCGCCGGGAGCAATCCCGGCGCCCTTCGTCGTTAAGCTGGGCGCCATGTATTCCCGCCCGCGGCGCATCATCGTCGCGCAGTACTCTGCCCCGAGCTTCGTCAGCCTCATTGCGGCCGCAGAGCTGCTCGGCGAGGGCAAGCGCGCCATCGCCGCGCAGGTCGTCGACCTCGCCGTGCGCAAGGTCATCTCGATCTCCCGCGACGCCGCTGGCCAGAGAAAGTCGGGATTCACGCTGACCATCACGGGTGACCCGATGGCCGAGCAGCCCGACGAGCAGGCGGTGCTGACCGCGCTCTTTCCGAGCCTGGAGAGGGGCGCGACGAGGCGGGTGGCGCCCGGCCGCAACAAGGCCTTGGGGACAGCGCTGCAGGGTCCGCACCGCTTTGCCGTCGCGCGCCTCATCACCGCTGGCCTGGCCCGGGAGAAGAGCCTGTTCATCAAGCTGTTCCAGCCGTGGCGCAAGCAGCCGGTCGTGCCAACAGAGAAGGCCTTCCCCATCGTCGACCACCTGTGGGGCGTCCACGATTTCGTGAAGCTGGTCGAGAAGGATCGCTTCGCGATGCTGCAGTCGCCCGCGGGCGCGCTGCGCACCCCGCTCGGCGAGCTCGAGGTACTCAAGCTCTATGAGCGGCTGCTGCCCTACGCCGTGCTCTTCGGCCTCGAGAAGCAGTGGATGAAAGAGCTCGACCTCTACGCCCGTGAGCTCTCACCCGACATGCTCGCGACTCTCGACGATGTCGCCGACGTCACCTATGTCGTCGCCTCGGTTGCCGAGCTGGCTCTCGACCTGGGCAACCTCGCCGACCTCGTCGACGTCTCTGACGCACTCGAGGGCGTTGGCGCGATCTTCGGCGGCATCGCAGAGTTTCTCGGCGGACTGTCGTCCTAAGCTTGCTCACGTGACTTTTACCGTTCGGCCCGCACGCACCAGCGATGTGCCGCACATCCAGGCCCTCGTCGAGCCGCTCGTGCAGCAGCGCATCCTTCTCGGCAAAGACCTCGTGGTGCTGTTCGAGGCGGTGCAGGAGTTTCGTGTCGCCGTCGACGAGAACGACATACCGATCGGATGCGGCGCACTGCACGTCATGTGGACCGACCTCGGCGAGGTGCGCACCCTCGCCGTCGCGCCCGAGTACCTGCACCGGGGAGCCGGCCACGCCCTGCTCGAGCGCATCGAGGTGGACGCCAAGGCTCTCGGCCTCACCCGCCTGTTCTGCCTCACCTTCGAGACCGAGTTCTTCGGCAAGCACGGGTTCGAGGCGATCAGCGAAGAGATCGTCGCCCCCGACGTCTATGCCCAGCTCACGCTCTCGCCCGACGACGGCATCGCCGAGTTTCTGGATCTTGCCCGTGTAAAGCAGAACACATTGGGGAACACGCGAATGCTGAAGAGGCTGTAGAACGACCTCTGGCTTACCCTGAGGGCATGTCGACGATTCGCAATCCTGTCGGCCCGCAGCCGCCGGCCGTGTACTGGAAGCGGCGCGCGATCGTGCTGATCGGTCTCGTGGCCGTCATCGTCATCATCCTGCTCATCGTCTTCCGGCCGCAGGGCGGCACCCCTACGCCGACAAACACGTCGACCACTCCGCCCGCCACCAGCTCCACTGAAGAAGACGCCGAGGTTGCCGCCTGCACGCCAGACCAGGTCAGCCTCGAGGCCATAACCGACAAGGGCGGGTACAACGCCGGCGAAGACGTCATGGTCTCGATGACCATCACCAACATCGGCGCTGCTGCCTGCACGATCAACGCCGGCACCGACGCGCAGGAGTACATCATCGCGAGCGGCAGCGAGCAGTACTGGTCGTCGCGCGACTGCCAGGCCGACGCCGCCCCGACGGAGGTGACCCTCGAGCCTGGAGTGGCCAAGTCGACCAACCCCTTCGCCTGGGACCGCACGCGGTCGTCTGCAGACACCTGCAGCGGCGATCGTCCCGCGGTTGGCGCGGGTGGAGCGAGCTACCACCTGACGGTGAAGCTCGGCGATATCGAGTCGGCGGCGACGAAGCAGTTCCTTCTGTACTGATTCGCTAGAATTAGTTGATGTCAGTCAACGATTCACCGTCTGAGAGCTCTCTGACACCACGCGAGCGTCGTTCCCTGCGGCCCCGCAGCGATCGCTCGATGGTCGCCGTGCTCGCGGGCACGGGCCTCATCGCCGCGTTCATGCAGACACTGGTGACGCCGGTCTACCCCGAGCTGCCCCTGCTGCTCGACACGACGGCCGCGGATGCGAGCTGGGTTCTCACATCCACCCTGCTGGCCGCGGCCATCTCGACCCCGATCAGCGGCCGTCTCGGTGACATGTACGGCAAGCGCCGGGTGATGATCGTACTGCTGGCGATCATGACGGGCGGATCCCTCATCGCCGCCTTCTCGACGACCCTCGTGCCGATGATCGTTGCGCGATCGCTGCAGGGCATCGGACTGGGCGTGATCGCGCTGGGAATCAGCATTCTGCGCGACGTGATCCACCCAAAGAACCTCGGCGGCGCGGTCGCGCTGGTCAGCGCCACGCTCGGCATCGGCGGAGCGCTCGGCCTGCCGGTCGCGGCGATCATCGCGCAGACCGTCGACTGGCACTACCTGTTCTGGCTGGCGATGGTGCTCAGTGTTCTGGCGATCGTCATGGTCGCCACCGTTGTTCCGGTGAGCACCCTGCGCACGGGGGGCCACTTCGACCTGCCGGGCGCGCTCGGCATCGCGGTCGGGCTCATCGGCATCCTGCTCGCCGTCTCGAAGGGAACGGAGTGGGGCTGGGGCAGCCCGCTTACCCTCACCCTGCTCATCGGGGGTGTCGTCGTTCTGCTGCTCTGGGGCGTGTTCGAGCTGCGCTCGCCCAACCCGCTGATCGACCTGCGGGTGGCAGCACGGCGCCCGGTGCTGCTCACCAACCTCGCCTCGATCGCCGTCGGCTTCGCCTTCTTCATCTGCTCGGCGTCACTGCCGATCCTGCTCGAGGCGCCATCGACCACGGGGGTCGGCTTCGGCCTGCCGCTGCTGGTTGCAAGCCTCTGCCTCATGCCGCTCGGGCTCGTCATGTTCTTCACCTCGCCGATCGCCGCGCGGCTGTCGGCAGCCCGGGGCCCGCGCACGAGCTTCATCCTCGGACAGGTGATCATCGCGGTCACCTTCGGCGCCGCGGTCTTTCTCACGGATGCCGTCTGGCACGTGATCCTCATCTCGACCTTCGTGGGATTCGGGGTCGGCTTCGCCTACGCCGCCATGCCGACCCTCATCATGCGGGCGGTGCCGCCGACCGAGACAGCAGCGGCCAACGGGCTCAACTCGGTGATGCGCACCCTCGGCTCGACGATCTCGGCGACGCTCGTTGGCATCATCCTCTCGACCCACGCGACGGTCGCCGACGGAATCTCGATTCCGACGCGGGAGGGGTTTCAGCTGACCTTCGCGATGGGGGCGGGCGTCGTGGTGGTGGCGGTCGTCATCGCGCTGTTCATTCCGAAGTCCAGCCCGCGGTACGACGACACGGCCTCGATTCCGATTGCCGGTGCGAAAGAATAGGCGCATG
>JBIIAR010000201.1:0-4808 GCA_044239765.1 Microbacteriaceae bacterium | reverse complement strand
GCTGTACCCCTTTCGTGGGCGATAGATTTTGTCACGTTCAGGGCGTATGTTGTGCGTAAAGCAGCCGCCCGAACGGCTCAAAATCGGGGGGAGAAGTATGACCAGTTCACCGGTTGTCCACGGGGCTACGCGGCACACGACATCGATCGCGGCCGCCAGCCATGCCTCATCGAGCAGCATCGCCGGATGGGTGCTAGCGGCGCTGCCCGCGACCTACGGCTTGAGTCTCGTGCTTCCCGTCGCGGGCGTCGAGTGGAATCCCATCGAGTACGCGATCATCGGCGTGGCCTTCTACCTGGCCAGCGTCGCCCTTGCCGCGGTCGACGAGCGTCACCTGCGAGGCGACGGCGTCGAGAGGGCCGCGACGGCCTACTGGTCGCTGCTGACCGTCATGCCCTACCTCGTCGCTCGCACCCGTGTGCTTGTTGACAGCGACCGCGCCGGCCTCGCCGTGCTGTGGACCGCGATCATCGCGACGACGGTGTCGGCTCTCGGTCTGCTGCTGGTTGCGACCTCCTGATCGCCTCGAGCACTGCAAAGCTCAGCGCAAGGCCGAGCATCGCGATCACGCCCTTCGGAAAGTAGATGTGCGAGGTCGTGAAGAGGTAGGCGCTGACCAGCGCGACGGCGCCGGCGACGAAGAACATCCAGCCGCGGCTGCCGCTGCGCCACGCTGACGCCAGCACGAGGATCACCGCGACGAAGAAGGCGTAGCTGCCGATGTAGCCGAGCGGGCGGCCCGTGGCGAAGAGGCTGGCGACGACCTCCGACTTCGGATCGGCGCCGGCCTGGGTGACGGTTCCCGCCGCAATGCCGCTGATGCAGTCGAGGGCGAGGTAGAAGGGAACGTAGACGAGGGCGGCGACTCGGCCACCCCATCCAACCGCTGTTCTGTCGTCGCGCAGCAGCACCCAGACGGCGACGGCAAGCAGGGGAAAGAGCGGCACCAGCACGATGTGCATCGTCGCCCACCAGTCCGCGGACTGCGCGGTCAAGAGGGTTGGATGCGAAAAGCCGATGCCGCCAAGAACCAGCCCCGGAACCGCCACCGCTGCAACTGCCACCCACCGTCTGCGCATGCATCAAGCATCGCACCTGACACGCAGGTGGTTCGCAGGCAGTCGCAGCAGGATGGGACGCCTATCCCCCGAACGGGGGCCGAGAAGGAAACTCATGGCAACTCTCACGGACAAGGTCGCACTCGACGCTGGCACGCTCGAGATGCTTCGCGCCCGACTGTGCAGCGAACGCGTCGCTGCCACCGCGGCGATCGAAAGCTCGAAAGACGCAATGGCGTCGTTTCTCGATGCGCGCCGCGGGGTCGAGGTCGACGACGAGCACGACCCAGAGGGCGCGACACTCGGCCTGCAGTTCGCTGAGACCTCGGCGCTGCTCGGCAACTCCCGCCACCACCTCGACCTCGTCAATGCGGCCCTCGGCCGCATGACCAACGGCACCTACGGCAGCTGCGAGCTATGCGGCATCGACATTCCGCTCGCCCGCCTCGAGGCACGGCCCTTCGCTGCCCACTGCGTGCGCTGCGCCCAGGTGGTGGGCGCGTGAGTGATATCACCAACGGCGAGCTGCCCGAAGACGCCGATCTTGATCCGAAAACCGAGAAACCGAAAGAGGAGAAGTAATGGGCAAGGGATATCTGCTCGTCGGCTTCGTCGCCGGAGCCCTCGTTGGTGCGACCGTGGGTCGCAAGAAGATCGCGGAGCTGCTGGGGCGCCCCGAGGTGCAGGATACGTGGAAGAAGGCCAATCGCTTCGTCGCCGACAAGGCTCCGACGCTGCACGGCATGGGTGAGGCAGTCTCTGACGCGCTGCCGACGAGGAAGGCGTCGTGAGCGACGCCCCGAACCCGCCGCTGCCCGACCCCGGGCCCTACGGCGCACCGGAAGAGGCAGACACCCCTGAGGAGCAGCCGGGCGTCGGCAACTAGAAGTCGGGAATATCGATCTTCTCGACCACCGAACTCGCGAAGGCGAACCGCAGCGCCTCCCGAAGGTGCAGCGCCTCGGCGTCGATCACGGTTGAGAACCCCAGCCGCTTCGCCTCGGTCACGCGCTGCTTCGCGCTCGCCGCAGGCCTGATCTCGCCGGCGAGGCTGATCTCGCCGACCGCTGCCTGCGTCACCGGGAAGGCCTTGTCGCGAAAGGCGCTCGCTATCGCGAGGGCGATCGCGAGGTCCGCACCGGGCTCGACCAGACGGATGCCGCCCACCGTCGACACGTACACGTCGTAGCTCGACAGCCCGAGGCCCGCTCGCCGCTCGAGAACCGCGAGCAGCATCGCCACCCGCGACCCGTCGACCCCGTTGACCACCCGTCGCGGCATCGGCGCCTGCGTCTTCACGACGAGCGCCTGCACCTCGACCGGCAGCGCACGGCGACCCTCGATGGCAATAGTCACGGCGGTGCCGCTCGCGGGCTGGCGTGCACGGCTGAGGAACAGCCCGCTGGGATCGCGAACCTCGGCGATGCCGTCGCCGGTCATCTCGAAGCAGCCGACCTCATCCGTCGGTCCGAAGCGGTTCTTGTGGGAGCGGATGAAGCGCAGCGCGGTCTGCCGGTCACCCTCGAAGTGCAGCACGACGTCGACGAGGTGCTCGAGCAGGCGAGGGCCGGCGATGGTTCCGTCTTTCGTGACATGGCCGACGAGCAGCACGGGAAGGTTGCGGTCCTTCGAGACGCGGATGAGGGTGCTGGCCACCTCGCGCACCTGCGACGGCCCACCCGCGATGCCATCGCTCAACGAGGACGACACGGTCTGCACCGAGTCGACGATGACGAGCTGCGGCTGCACCGCGTCGATCTGCCCGAGGATCGTCGCGAGGTCGGTCTCGGCGGCGAGGTAGAGGGAGGGCTGCAGCGCGTTGGTGCGCTCTGCCCGCAGGCGCACCTGGCTGACGGACTCCTCGGCGCTGACGTAGAGCACGCGTTGACCGGTCGCGGCCGCACGCGAGGCGACCTCGAGCAGTAGCGTCGACTTGCCCACGCCCGGCTCGCCGCTGAGCAGGATCGCGGCGCCCGGCACGATGCCGCCGCCGAGCACGCGGTCGAACTCGGCGATACCGCTGGGCCAGTGGGCGCTCGCCTCCGCACCGATCTCGGTGATCGGCAGCGCGGCGCGACCGGCGCTGATGCGCGCAGGCGTCAGCTTCTTCACGGCCCCGTCGGAAACATCCACGATGGTGTTCCACTGCTGGCACTCGCCGCACTGGCCGACCCACTTGGAGGTGGTCCAGCCGCACTCGGAGCAGCGGAAGGTGGATGCGACGCGGGCCATTCGTCGAGTGTAAGTCGCGCCCCCGACGTGGGTTGCGAGTTCTGCACCTTCCGACACGCACCTGAGGTGCGGATCTCGCAACTCAGGTTCAGGCGCGCCGAGACAGTTGCGTGATCGGCACCCTCCGTCGGCGAGTCGAGGTGCGGATCTCGCAACTCAGAGGCTCGTCAGCCGTTCATCCACCGCGGCGTAGAACGCACTCGCCCAGACCTTGTAGCCGCGGTCGTTCGGGTGAAAGAGGTCGCCCGCGAACTGCGTTGTGACTCCCCACAGCCCCTGCCTGCGCATGGCCTCGTGCAGGGGAACAACGGCAAGGCCATGCCGGGCCGCGGCCTCGCGCAGCAGCTGGTTCGCTATCCGCACCTTCTTCTCGGCGGGCAGAAAGTAGAAGGTCGGCAGGTCAGCGACGATCGCGTGCTTGGGCAGAGCCGCAAACAGCGTCTCGAGTTCGGCAGCGAACTGTGTCGGCTCAAAGGACGTCATGTCGTTGGCGCCAATCGATACCGTCACGATGTCGGGCTCCAGCTTGGCGAGTGCCGGCAGCTCTTTCTTGATGGCGATGCCCACGGTGGCCCCCGAGATGCCGAGATTGACCACCCGCACCTGCTTCGAGGAAACCGAGCGGATGTGCGCCGCGACAAAACCCACGTAGCTGCGCCCCGGCCGGCTGGCCCCGATTCCCTGCGCAGCGCTATCGCCGATGGCGACATAGAGCAGCTCCCCGCTCTTGGCGCGCTGCTCCTTCCACCAGTCGGAGTTGATGGGGATCGCGTTGGTCAGCCGCTCGAACCAGTAGACGCGGCGACGGCTGAGCCACCGCAGCCACAGAAAGAGGGTGGCCGCCACGACTGCAATGACAGAGACGGCGATCACCCATTCCATGGGTTCAGGCTATCCGTCGCTGGTGGGGCGCTGCCCGCCGAAGCCCGCGCCCTCGCTGATCGACGTCGCCGTGACGTTGCCGTCGTCATCCGTCTCACCCGCGGCCGTGACGGTGTCGCCAACGGCGAGGTCGGCGAGGTCGCCGGTCACCGTGTAGGTGGTGTCGCTCGACGCGGTGACGGTGACGGTCGAGCCGTCGTCCAGCGTGAGCGTCACGACGTCGCCGTCGATGGCGGTGATCTCGCCGCTGGTGGCGTTGCCTCCGAAGTTGCCGGTGGGCGCACCATCCGTTCCGGTGGGTGGCGTGAAGCCGCTGGTGCTGCTCGCGGTGTTCTGGCCGATAAGCACACCGCCGAAGATGCCGACACCGAGCGCGGCCGCCACAGCGAGCGCAGGGGTGACAAAGCGGCTGATCGACCTTTTCGAAACTGCAGGAGATTGGGCGTCAGAGGCAGTCGAATCGCTGGTTGGGGTGATCGTCGTCATGATGTCCTTCGTTTTCGTGATGGGTTAGATGGCGCGAAGGGCCTGGATGGGCCGCATGGTCGCGGCCCGGGCCGCCGGGTAGACACCGAAGAAGACCCCGATCGCGACCGAGACGCCGAGGGCGAGCGGGATCGAGTAGTCGAGCACCAC
>JBIIAR010000326.1:0-2934 GCA_044239765.1 Microbacteriaceae bacterium | reverse complement strand
ACCTCGATAGCGGAGGCGAAGGCGGGGTTGGCGATCGAGGCATCCCCCGCCTGGATCACCGGCAGTCCGGCGACGCGGGTGCTCGACGACTCGATCACGATGCCCGCAGGGTCGACAACGGCAAAGCTGCTTCCGTCGCTCACGAGGCCGACCGGCTCGCGCTCGACGATCGTCACGATGAGGGTGTGCGGCGGCACCGACTCCGTCGTGTAGCTGCGAATCAGCGGAAAGGCGGCGAGCTCGTCGGTGACGCGGTCGAGGTCGACCAGCGCGAGCGGCGTGCCCAGCTGGGCGTCGAGCGCCTCGTGCACCGCGGCGGCGTCAACACGGTTTGCCCCGACGATGGTGATCTCCTTCAGCGCCAGAAGGGGCGACCAGACCGCGACGGCAATCAGGGTCACAAACACGACCACGAGGCTGACCGCGCCGATGATGAGGCGGCGGCGCGAGCGGGTGCGACGGGTGAAACGGCGAACCTCGCCCTTCTCGTAGCTCTTGCGCTGACGCTTGGCGGCGCGCAGCTGCGTGCGAACGGGAGCGGCCTTCTCGGGCTTCGGAGCAGCAATCGGCGTGACCTTGGCTGCCGGCTTCTGAGGCGTCGGCGGTGGCGCCGGGTCGAAGCCCTGGGGGCGCTTCACGCTAGGCCTGCGTGCCTGCTGGCGACGAGGCCTCGAGCGAGGCGAGAAGCTGCGGCACGATGCGGTAGACGTCACCACAGCTGAGCGTCATAATGATGTCGCCCTCGCGCGCGATCGAGGCAGCGAAGTCGGATGCCGCCTGCCAGTCCGGCAGGTAGGCCACCTTCGACGCGTCGACGAAGCGCTCGCTGACGAGAGCTCCGGTCACGCCGGCAACGGGATCTTCACGGGCACCGTAGACGTCGAGCACGATCGTCTCGTCGGCAAGCCGCTCGTAGACCTCGGCGAAGTCCCCCGCCATCATCTGGGTGCGGCTGTAGAGATGCGGCTGGTGCACGGCGATGACGCGACCACTGCCGACCACCGAGCGGGCCGTCTGCAGAGCCGCCTCGACCTCGGTGGGGTGATGCGCGTAGTCGTCATAGACGCTCACGCCGCGAACAGTGCCGTGCAGCTCGAAGCGCCGCTCGGTGCCGCCGAAGAGCTCGATGCCGCGCAGGGACTGCTCCGCGTCGAATCCGAGCCCGACGAGCACGGTGAAGGCGCCCGCGGCGTTGAGCGCGTTGTGGCGGCCGGGCACGGCCAGCTGCGCAGGGTAGCTCGCGCCCTGCCAGTGCAGGGTGAACGAGACCGGGCCGGTCTCGGCGATGTCGGTGACGCGCACATCCGCGTGCTCTGCCTCGCCGAAGGTGAGGACTCGCTGTCCGTCAAGGCGAGCAGAGACGCGCACGGCCCCGGGGTCGTCGCTCGAGGCGGCGACGAACTCGCTCGCGTTGAGGGCGAAGTTGACGAAGGCGTCGTCGAAGGCGTCGTGGTCGCCGTAGTGATCGAGGTGGTCGGCATCGACATTGGTGATGAGGGCGACCGCGGTGTCGTAGAGCAGGAACGAGCCGTCGGACTCATCCGCCTCGACGACGAACAGCTCACCGGAACCGGTGTTCGACGAGACGCCGAGCGACTGGATGACGCCGCCGTTGACGAAGCTGGGGTCGGCGCCCATCTCGAGCATCGACGTGATGAGCATGCCGGTGGAGGTGGTCTTGCCGTGCGCCCCGGCGACGGCGACGAGTCGCTGCTTGCTGATCAGCCAGGCGAGCGCCTGCGAACGGTGCAGCAGCGGCAGGCCGCGCTGCTTGGCGAGCACGTACTCCGGGTTGTCGGGCCAGAGCGCGGTCGTGAACACGAGGGCGTCAGCATCGCCGAGGTTGGCGGCGTCGTGCCCGATAGTCACGGTGGCCCCGAGCTCGCGCAGCGCCTCGGTGTTGTGGTTCTCGCTGCGGTCCGAGCCGCTCACCCGGTGGCCGGCCGCGATGAAGAGGCGCGCGATGCCGCTCATGCCAGAGCCGCCGATGCCGACGAAGTGCAGTGAGCCGAGCTCTGCGGGAATCTGCTGGCTGAAGTCGGGCTTGATCATTGACCTGATTTTACGGGATTGCCGAGCGCCCGGCCGATGAGGGCAACCATGCGGTTGGTGCCGTCACTGACTCCGACGGTGGCGGCGCGGGCGGCCATCTCGGCGATTGTGGCCCGATCCTGCAGCAGCGGAACGAGGTGCTCGGTCACCCACTCGGGGGTGAAGTCGGCGTCGAGAACCAGCTGTGCGCCGCCGGCCGCCACGACATCCGCCGCGTTGAAACGCTGCTCGCCGTTGCCGACCGGGTAGGGCACGTAGACGGCGGGCACTCCCACCGCGGTGAACTCGCTGACCGTCGCAGAGCCCGCGCGCGACACGGCGAGGTCGGCCACGGCGATCGCGAGCTCCATGCGGTCGCAGTAGCGCAGCAGCACGTAGCCGGGCAGGTTGGGGTCGCTGATCTCGGAGCGCTCCCCCGCGATGTGCAGCACCTGCCATCCCGCTCCGAGAAGAAGCGGAACAACGGATGACACGGTGCGATTGAGCGACCGGGCGCCGGTCGAGCCACCGGTCACCAGCAGCACCGGCCTCGCGGGGTCGAGCCCGAAGAGCTCGTGGCCCTCGCGTCGCGCCGCCGGCCGGTCGAGGCGCTCGATCTCGGCGCGCAGCGGCATGCCGACGACGGTGGCACCCCGCAGCGGCGTGCTGGCGAACAGCACTCCGACGAAATCGGTGAACCGCGCGCCGAGCCGATTGGCGAATCCGGGTTTGGCGTTCGCCTCGTGCACGACGAGCGGCACGTGCTCTGCGCGGGCAGCCAGGTAGGCCGGTGCCGACGCGTAGCCGCCGAAGCCGACAACCACGTCGACGGAGCGATCGTGGATGATGCGGCGCACGACCCCGACCTCGCGGCGCAGTGCCGCGGGAAACCGCAGCAGTGCC
>JBIIAR010000325.1:0-2950 GCA_044239765.1 Microbacteriaceae bacterium | reverse complement strand
GGTAGATGCCGAGGATGCCGCCGTTGGCCAGCACGCGCAGGCCGGTGTTGAGCGACGCCTCGGAGGCCTTGCCGCCGGAGCGGTCGATCGGCAGCATTCCGGTGCCGAGCAGAAAGTGCTTGACCGCCCAGCCCCCGAGCGTGCGCCCGACAAAGTAGTCGCTCTTGGCGAGAAACGAGATGCGGCGGTCCATGACCAGCGGAAGGAAGATCGAGTCAATGAAGGAGAGGTGGTTGCTGACGAGGATCACCGGGCCGGTGGCCGGAATCTTCTCTGCGCCGACAACCCAGGGCCGGAACACCGTCTTGAGGATCGGTCCGGCGATCAGGTTCTTCATAATCCAGTAGAACAAAGTGAGCCTGCCTATGCGCGAAGTCTCAAGACTATCGCGAGAGCGAGTGGATGCGGGCGAGGTCGGCTGCGCCGACTACCCCGGCATCGTTCACCAGCTCTGCCGTCGCGAACTCCGGCTCGGGGTGGTAGCCCCGCGCCGGGAGGTTTGCGAGGTACGCCTCCCGGATCGGGTCGAGCAGCAGGTCACCGGCCACGGCCACCCCTCCGCCGATGACGAAGAGCTGGGGATCGAGAACGGCACCGAGCGAGGCGCAGGCTTGGCCGATCCAGCGTCCGAGCTCCTGCAGGGCGTGGATCGCACCCGCATCGCCCGCAGCGATGAACTGGCCGACGATGGTGCCGTTGAGCTCGCCGTTGGCGGTTCGTGCTGCCGCGAGCGGAAGGCCGATTCCACCGACATCGGCGATCTCGTTCGCATAGCGCAGCAGGGCACGGCCAGAGCCGTACTGCTCGATGCAGCCGCGTGCCCCGCAGCCGCAGGGCAGGCCATCTGGCACAACTCGAAGGTGCCCGACCTCGGCGCCCGCGCCGAAGCCGCCGCGGAACAGGCGGTTCTCGGTGACGATCGCACCACCGACTCCGGTGCCGATGGTGAGCATCGTCATGTCGCTGACGGTGCGGCCGGCGCCGAAGCGGAACTCCGCCCATCCAGCGGCATTCGCATCGTTGTCGATGGTGATGTCGAGGTCGAGCCGGGCGCGCAGGTTGGCTTGGAAGGGCTCGTTGCGCCAGTTGATGTTCGGCGCGTAATAGACAGTGGACTGCGCGGCGTCGATGAAGCCGGCGGCAGCCACGCCGGCCGCCTTGACCTCGTGTCCGGCAGAGAGGCGCTGGATCATCGCGACGACGATGTCGGTGATCGCGACGGGGTCTCCAGCCGGGGTCGGCTGGCGGTCCTCGACGATGATCTCGCCGTTCTCGCTGACGAGCGCGCCGGCGATCTTGGTTCCGCCGATGTCTATTCCGATGGCATGCACAAATGTTCAGTGTAGTTAACGGCAGAGCTCCCTGCGGACTCACGGTATCCCCCCAGATCGCAGCAAGTTAGAATGATAGTCACGAAGTCCGCACCGGTGCCAAAGGAGTTACCCGTGAACGAATCATTCACACCGCCAGCCGTCGAGGCCGACCCCAATGCGAACGCGACGCACCTGCTCGCCGACCGCGTTGCAGCGACGCCCAACCTGGCGATCTTCGCCCTTCCGACCGCCGATGGCGGCTGGTCTGATGTGACGGCGAAAGAGTTCGAAACCCAGGTCATCGCCCTCGCCAAGGGCCTCGTCGACGCGGGCATCCAGCCCGGCGACAAGATCGCCTTCATGGCGAAGACCTCGTATGAGTGGAGCCTCGTCGACTTCGCCATCTGGTACTCCGGCGCCATCATGGTTCCGATCTACGAGACGTCCTCCCCCGCCCAGCTGCTGTGGAACCTCACCGACTCCGGCGCCGTCGCGATCATCACCGAGACGCCCGATCACTTCGCCCGCTTCGACGAGATCCGCAGCGAGGCCCCCGCCGTCACAAAGGTGTGGCAGCTCGGCCTCGGCGACATCGACAAGCTGAGCAAGGCTGGCGTGAAGGTGGAGGACGCCGAGATCGAGCGTCGCCGCAACCTCGCCAAGGCATCAGACGTCGCGACGCTCATCTACACCTCCGGCTCGACCGGCCGCCCGAAGGGCGTGGTGCTCACGCACGCGAACTTCGTCGAGACGACCCGCAATGCCGCGATCGTCATGAAGGAGGTCGTCAACCCCGACTCCTCCGCGCTGCTCTTCATCACGACGGCGCACATCTTCGCGCGCTTCATCTCTGTGCTGACCATTCACGGTGGTGTGAAGGTCGGGCACCAGCCCGACACCAAGCTCCTGCTGCCGTCGCTGGTGACCTTCCGTCCGACCTTCCTTCTCGCGGTGCCCCGCGTGTTCGAGAAGGTCTACAACTCGTCAGAGCAGAAGGCAGAGGCCGGCGGCAAGGGCAAGATCTTCCGCAAGGCCGCTGACGTCGCCATCGCGCACTCCAAGGCGCTGGATGCCGGATCGGTGCCCCTCGGCCTCAAGCTGCAGTTCGCGCTCTTCGACCGCCTCGTGCTCAGCAAGATCCGCGCTGCCATGGGCGGCCGTGTCGTCTACGCCGTCTCGGGCTCGGCTCCGCTCGGTCCGCGCCTCGGGCACTTCTATCGCAGCCTGGGCCTGAAGATCCTCGAGGGCTACGGCCTCACCGAGACCACGGCGCCCGCGACCGTCAACCTGACCACCCAGTTCAAGATCGGAACCACCGGACCGGCCCTGCCGGGTGTCGGCCTCAAGATCGCCGACGATGGCGAGATCTGGGTGAAGGGCGTCAACGTCTTCGCCGGCTACTGGAACAACGACAAGGCCACCAAGGAGGCGATGGACGGCGAGTGGTTCAAGACTGGCGACATCGGCACCCTCGACGAGGACGGCTTCCTGCAGATCACCGGTCGCAAGAAGGAGCTCATCGTCACTGCCGGAGGCAAGAACGTCTCCCCCGCGGCCCTCGAAGACCCCATTCGCGCCAACCCGATCATCGGTCAAGTCATTGTCGTGGGCGACCAGAAGCCGTTCATCTCGGCCCT
>JBIIAR010000324.1:0-2961 GCA_044239765.1 Microbacteriaceae bacterium | reverse complement strand
CCTCATCCCTTTCGTACTTCACCGAAAACCGTGATCGACCTGTGGCGGTTACAGAGAGCGAACTACCATGCACATCCTTGACGAACTCGACAAGGCGTCGCTTCGCGACAACATCCCCGACTTCCGTGCCGGCGACACCGTCAAGGTGCACGTCAACATCATCGAAGGCACGCGCTCGCGTGTTCAGGTCTTCCAGGGCGTCGTCATCGGCCGCTCGGGCGAAGGCGTGCGCGAGACCTTCACCGTTCGCAAGGTGAGCTTCCAGGTCGGCGTCGAGCGCACCTTCCCCGTGCACTCCCCGATCATCGACCACATCGAGGTCGTCACCCGCGGCGACGTGCGTCGCGCCAAGCTCTACTACCTGCGCAACCTGCGCGGCAAGAAGGCCAAGATCAAGGAGAAGCGCGACTTCTAAGTCTCGCGTTTCACCATCCACTGAGCTCCCCGCCGAATACAATTGGCGGGGAGCTCAGGGGTTTAATGACAAGCGAAGAACTGGTGAGGCGCGTGCGACGCGTCAAAACCGAACAGTCCGAGGCAGACAAGAAGAAGTCGTCGCGTGGTGTCAAGCTCTTCATTCGCGACATCATCCTCATCTTCGTCGCTGCCCTGCTGATCTCCTTTCTCATCAAGACCTTTCTCATTCGGTCGTTCTACATTCCGTCGACATCGATGGAAGAGACCCTGCACGTCGACGACCGCATCATCGTCAACCAGCTCGTGCCAGACCTTGCGCCGCTCAACCACGGCGACGTCGTTGTCTTCACCGATCCGGGCGGATGGCTCACCCCGACGATCGAGCCCGACCAGGGCCCGTTCCTCTCCGCGGTAGACGGATTCCTCGCCTTCGTCGGACTCAGCGCCCCTGACAGCAACGACCACCTCATCAAGCGCGTCATCGGACTGCCCGGTGACACCGTCGAGTGCTGCAACGACTTCGGCCAGCTCATCGTCAACGGCGTGCCCCTCGAGGAGCCGTACATCAAGCTCACGCCCGGCGTCACCAAGGCGACCCGCGACGACTTCACGGTGACCGTGCCAGAGGGCTACCTCTGGGTGATGGGCGACAACCGCTACAACTCCGCCGACTCGAGCTTTCACCGCAACGACCCGAGCGGCGGCTTCGTGCCGATAGACAACGTCGTGGGCCGTGCGCTGCTGATCAGCTGGCCGGCGAGCCGCTGGACCTGGCTCGACAACTACCCGCTCACCTTCCAGGGGGTCGAGCAGCGGTGAGCCCGGTCGTTGATCCGACTCTCGACTTCGAGACCGGCCTGCACGCGCGTGGTCACCGGTACGTGATCGGCTGCGACGAGGTGGGTCGTGGCGCGATTGCGGGCCCAGTCGCTGTCGGGCTTGCGGTTGTCGATGCGAGCGTTGGCGCGCATCCGTCGGGTCTTCGTGACTCGAAGATGCTCGCCGAGAAGCGCCGAGAAGAGCTCGCCCCGCTCGCCGCCGGCTGGGCGCTGTTCACCGCCGTCGGACTCGCGTCGCCCGACGAGGTCGACCGCATCGGCATCATCGCGTCGCTCGCCCTGGCGGGCAAGCGCGCCCTCGCGCACCTGCACCAGCAGGGCGTCGCGGTGCGCGAGAGCGTCATCCTGCTCGACGGATCGCACGACTGGCTCAGCCCGTCGCTGAGCTCTCCCCTCGCGGTGCAGACCCGGGTCAAGGCCGACCAGGACTGCTCGTCGGTCGCCGCCGCATCCGTGGTTGCCAAGGTGCACCGCGATCGCCTGATGATCGAGGCGGATGCCGCCACCCCCGGCTACGGCTGGTCGGGCAACAAGGGCTACGGCTCTGCCGCGCACTACGAGGCCATCGGCCGTCTCGGGCCTTCGGCGATGCACCGCCAGACATGGCTCAAACTAGCCGTCTAGACTTGCCTCAGCATGGATGAAGACGAGTTCGAAGACTACGACCGCGAGGTCGAGCTTGCCCTGTACCGCGAGTACCGCGATGTGGTGAGCCAGTTTCGCTATGTCGTCGAGACCGAGCGTCGGTTCTATCTCGCCAACGAGGTCGAGCTTGTTCGTCAAGACACCGAGCACGACTTCTACTTCGAGCTCACCATGAACGACGTCTGGGTCTGGGATGTCTACCGCGCCGACCGCTTCGTGAAGAGCGTGCGCGTTCTCACCTTCAAAGACGTGAACGTCGAAGAGCTCTCGGCCAAAGAGCTCGAGTTGCCGAAGGAGCTCGCGCTCGACGAGTGACCTACTCGGTCAGTGACAGCACGACCTCGCGGTAGCGCAGCAGAAACGCGCGCTCGTCGAGCTTCTTGCGGCGCAGCCAGCTGGTGACCTCGTCGTTGCTCTTGCTGGCGTTGCAGGAGCCGCACGCCGGCACCACGTTCTCGAGGGTGTAGCGGCCGCCGCGGGACAGCGGCTGCACGCAGTCCTTCTGCAGCACTGCCGGGGTGCTGCCGCAGTAGGCGCAGCATCCCCACGCGTCCCGGATTGACGCCCACTCGGCCGGCGTCAGGTCGTTGTCGGCGCGCGCCATGCGCCCCGCGCGGCGGCGGGTCGCACGCGCGCGACGGGTCTGACTGACTGCCATGCCCTCACGCTACGGCGTGGCCCGCGCTCAGTGGTTGAGGGCGTAGATCGTGTCGCTGACGTCCTGCAGCACTGCCGGAAAGTAATCCCCATTGTCTGTGACCTTGCCGGTGAGCCAGACGCCATCCTCGAGCAGGAATCCGACCTCGTGCACGGCGCCGGTGTAGCCGCCGAAGACAAGGTTGCTTCCGCCGATCGACGAGCCGGTTGAGC
This sequence comes from Microbacteriaceae bacterium, assembly GCA_044239765.1. GTDB lineage: Bacteria > Actinomycetota > Actinomycetes > Actinomycetales > Microbacteriaceae > Conyzicola. The sequence goes on along the minus strand of JBIIAR010000324.1, from coordinate 190 downwards.
CGAAGGTCGAGGAGTAGAGCGACTGGATGCGCCCGCGGTCATACGGCGAGATCGGCGCGACCGAGACGGTGAAGCTCTTCTTCGTGCCGATCAGGCTGAAGGTGCAGCTGCGGCCTCCGTCTTCGATGATGCTGTAGGCGCTCGAGAGCTGCGTGCCGTAACCGGTGCCGCGCAGCGGGTCAGAGAGGTC
>JBIIAR010000323.1:0-2966 GCA_044239765.1 Microbacteriaceae bacterium | reverse complement strand
GGCGATCTTGAGCGCTCCGGGCTGCTCTGGCGGCAGCGTGTAGAGCGCGTCGATGTCACTGAGCAGCACGAGCAGGTCTGCCCCGACGAGCTGCGAGACAAGTGCGGCGAGACGATCGTTGTCGCCGAAGCGGATCTCGTGCGTTGCCACCGTGTCGTTCTCGTTGACGATGGGGAGAATACGCAGGTCGAGCAGGCGCTCCATGGCGCGCTGCGCGTTGCCGCGGTGGGTCGGGTTCTCGAGGTCGCCCGCGGTCAGCAGCACCTGTCCGGCCACGATCTTGTAGCGGTCGAGGCTGTCCTGGTAGCGGTAGATGAGCACATTCTGGCCCACTGCTGCCGCGGCCTGCTGCGTGGCGAGATCGGTGGGGCGGCTGTCTAGAGAGAGATACGGGATGCCGGTGGCGATCGCGCCGGACGACACCAGAATCACCTGCGACCCGTTCGCGTGCGCCGCAGCCAGAGCATCGACAAGTGGCGCGATCTGACCGACGTTCGGCCCGCTGATCGACGACGACCCGACCTTCACGACAATGCGACGGGCACCGGCGATCTCAGCTCGAGAGGTGACTCTACTGTTCACGGTCGACTGCGAACCCTTCGTCGTCGTTCCAGATGCCGGCGGCGCGCTCGGCCTCGAGCTCGGCGCGGGCGGCGGCCTTGGCATCCATGCGCTCGAGGTAGCTGGCGCGCTTCGCCTTGCTGGTCTGGCGACGGCCCTCGTCAAGACGGGCATCGGTGCCGCGGGGGCTGGCGATGAGCTCGGCGGCCGACGACACGGTGGGCTCCCAGTCGAAGACGACACCACCGCTGGGGCCGATCATGACGGTGGATCCGGGAACAGCGCCGGCGCGGAACAGCTCGTCCTCGACGCCGAGCTTTGCGAGCCGGTCGGCGAGGAAGCCGACGGCCTCATCGTTCTCGAAATCGGTCTGCGCAACCCAGCGCTCGGGCTTCGCCCCGATCACCCGGTAGAGGTCGCCGTAGGAGCCGCCCTCGACCTTGATCGTGAACTCGACCTCGTTGACCGCCTTGGGGCGAATGATGATGCGCGGCTTGTTCGCCTCGGCAGCGATCTTCTCTGCGCGGTCGGCCTCGACGAGCTCACCGAGCGCGAAGCTCAGCTCGCGCAGTCCGGCACGGGACACCGCGGACACCTCGAACACACGGTAGCCGCGCGCCTCGAGGTCGGGCTTGATGAACTCGGCCAGCTCGCGCCCCTCGGGCACGTCGACCTTGTTGAGCGCGATGAGCTGCGGACGATCGAGCAGCGGCAGCTGGCCCTCGGGCACGGGATAGGCGGCGAGCTCGGCGAGGATGATGTCGAGGTCGCTGATGGGATCGCGGCCCGGGTCGAGGGTGCCGCAGTCCAGCACGTGCAGAAGGGCGGAGCAGCGCTCGACGTGGCGAAGGAACTCGAGGCCGAGGCCCTTGCCCTCGCTCGCTCCCTCGATGAGCCCGGGAACATCCGCGACGGTGTAGCGCACCTCGCCCGACTCGACGACACCGAGATTGGGGTGCAGGGTCGTGAAGGGGTAGTCGGCGATCTTCGGCTTCGCGGCGCTCAGCGCGGCGACGAGCGACGACTTGCCGGCTGACGGATACCCGACGAAGGCGACATCGGCGACAACCTTGAGCTCGAGAAATACGTCACCCTCGTAGCCGGGAGTGCCGAGCAGCGCGAAGCCCGGAGCCTTGCGCTTCGTGTTGGCGAGCGCCGCATTGCCCAGTCCACCCTGGCCGCCAGCAGCGACGACGTAGCGCATGCCGTGCTCGCTGAGGTCGATGAGCTCGTTGCCCTCGGCGTCTTTGACGACGGTGCCAACGGGAACGGGCAGCAGCTGCTCTGAGCCGGAGGTGCCCGCCTTGTGGTCGCCCTGGCCGGGCTGCCCGTGCTCTGACTTGCGGTGCGGGGCGCGGTGGTAGTTGAGCAGCGTGGTGGTCTGCACGTCGGCGATGAGCACGATGTCGCCACCGTTGCCGCCGTTGCCGCCATCGGGTCCGGCGAGCGGCTTGAACTTCTCGCGCTTCACAGAGACACAGCCGTTGCCGCCGGGGCCGGCGAAGAGGTGAAGCGTTACCTGGTCGACGAAAGACGCCATGTCACGTCACCTTCTTTCTGATGCTTGCTGAAACAGCAACACGCGGGAAAGCCGAAGCTCGCCCGCGTGTTGGTAGAAACTCGTGTGAGTTAGGAAGCCACCACGATATTGACGACCTTGCGGCCGCCCTTCGCGCCGAACTCCACTGCACCGGCAGCGAGAGCGAACAGGGTGTCATCCTTGCCACGGCCGACGTTCACGCCGGGGTGGAAGTGGGTGCCGCGCTGGCGAACGATGATCTCGCCCGACTTGACGACCTGGCCGCCGAAGCGCTTGACGCCGAGGTACTGCGCGTTGGAGTCGCGACCGTTCTTGGAGGAGCTTGCGCCCTTTTTGTGTGCCATCAGTCGACTCCCTTAAGCGATGCTGGTGATCTTGATACGAGTCTGCTCCTGGCGGTGGCCCTGGCGCTTCTTGTATCCGGTCTTGTTCTTGAACTTCTGGATGACGATCTTCGGTCCACGAAGGTCGTTCAGCACCTCAGCGGTGACCTTGACCTTCGCGAGGTCCTTCGCGCCAGAGGTGATCTTGTCACCGTCGACGAGGAGCACCGGCACGAGCGAGACGTTGCCGTCGGAGTCGGCCTTGATGCGGTCGAGCACGACAATGGTGCCGACCTCGACCTTTTCCTGACGCCCACCGGCGCGCACAACTGCGTAAACCATATGATGCCTAACTTGTGGAAGCTGTTGGTGAATAAAACGCGGACTTTGCCCAGCGCACACCGAAGGTCAAGACTACTTCACGAACGGCGTTGGGTCAAACCGTGTCAGACCTCGTCGATGAGGCCAGAAACCTCGTACTCCCGGGGGTGATCGCGCAGCCAGAGCCAGAGCAGCACGGCCGCGAGCAGCACGATCGGCGT
>JBIIAR010000322.1:0-2983 GCA_044239765.1 Microbacteriaceae bacterium | reverse complement strand
TCCATGGTGGCGGACACCACGGTCGGCTCTATGTAGGACTGCTCGGCGATCTCTGCCGGCTCGTCGAGCGCGTCGTGCTGGATCTCGGGATTCACCACAATCGCGAAGTTGGTGACCTCCTGGTCTTCGCCGAGACTCGCGATCGCATTGAGAAGGGGAAGGCGGATGCGCTGCTCGAGCATGCCGCGGGTGAGCTCGTTGGGCACCTCAAGGTAGAGGGTGCCGGCCATGACGCCGCGGGGCTCGACCAGGCTGATGAAGCCGTGCAGCTGCGGGGTGATTCGATCGTCTGCCGTGAGCTGGGTGAGGATCGACTGCCAGATGCCCTGAGTCGGGTCAACCGGATCGGCCATCATGCCCTTTCGAAATAGCGGTTATTCACAGAGTTATCCACCATGGGATAACTCGCGAGTAGAGGAAGATGTCGCGCATTCACTCGGGTGGAACGGCGTCGCTTTACCTTAGTTCGTTGCTCCGTGTCGTTACCAACCCCCATTTATCAACATGTGGATAATGTGCGACTGTGGGCAGATGGTTTGACCGCGAGGGTTTAACCCCGTATTTTTAACCAGTTGACTTCCGCCTTCGGGCATCCCGCATCTTTCCGGCTTCTTATGGCTGGCATTTGGAGATACAGCTATGAGCAAGAGAACCTTCCAGCCGAACAACCGCAAGCGCGCCAAGGTGCACGGTTTCCGTCTTCGCATGCGCACCCGTGCCGGCCGTGCCATCCTCGCCGCTCGCCGTGGCAAGGGTCGCACCAAGCTCTCCGCGTAACACCCTTCGCACCGGTCCCGGTCTTAGCTGTGCTTGCTCAACCGAACCGCGTCGTGCGCGCCGAAGACTTTCGCGCCACGATGCGTCGGGGCAAGCGTGTGACCACCGACCATGCGATCGTCTACTTCTCCCAACGCGCTGGCTCTGAGCCGGCGCGTTTTGGGTTTGTCGTGGCGAAGACGGTGGGCGGCTCGGTGACTCGCAACCTCATGCGCCGTCGGCTGCGTTCCATCGGCCACGAGCTCGTCTCGGCCGGGCTCACCGGAACAGACGTGGTGGTTCGCCCGCTTCCAGGTAGCGAGAAGCTCTCGTGGAGTAGCCTCCACCAGGAGATCACCAGCGGTATTCAGAGAGGCACGAAGCGATGAGGCGGGCACTGCACTTCGTCTGGTTGCTTCCGCGGAACATCTGCGTCGTCATCCTCCGCGGCTATCGCGCCGTGATCTCCCCCCTCTACGGCGACGTATGTCGCTATTACCCGTCGTGCTCCTCGTACGCGATGCAGTCCATTCAGCACTACGGAGTGATCCGTGGAACCTGGATGGGAAGCCTCCGTCTGGCCCGCTGCCACCCGTGGGCCGAGGGCGGAATTGACGACGTACCCGTTCGCAAGCACGAGCACGTGCACGTGACGGGCTTCGGATTTGTTGTTGCACATGGCCATGGAAAGGGCTGACTTTGCCTACTAACCCAATCGACTTCATCCTCTGGCCTATCAAGCAGGTCATTGAAGCGATCCTTGTCTTCTGGCACTGGGTGCTCACGTCTGTCGGTCTCGACCCGGATGCGGGACTCACCTGGGTGCTCGCGATCGTCGGCCTCACCGTAGTCGTACGCGCGGCACTGATCCCGATCTTCGTTCGCCAGATCAAGAGCCAGCGCCGCATGATGGAGGTCGCTCCGCAGCTGAAGAAGATCCAGGACAAGTACAAGGGCAAGAAGGACCAGTTCTCGCGCGAGGCCATGTCGCGGGAGACGATGGAGCTCTACAAGAAGACCGGCACCAACCCGCTCAGCTCCTGCCTCCCGCTGCTGCTGCAGATGCCGATCTTCTTCGGCCTCTTCACCGTGCTGCAGCACGCGCAGGGCAAGGGTCACCCCGCCGGCGTCGGCCTGCTCAACGCGGATCTGTCGGAGTCCTTCGGCACCTCCTCGCTGTTCGACATCGCTCCCCTGCACCTGGCTATCAGCACTGCCGACGGCAACGTGGCAGTCATCGTCATCGCGGCGATCATGGTCGTCGTTATGACCGGATCGCAGTTCATCACCCAGCTGCAGATCATGTCGAAGAACCAGTCCCCCGAGGTCAAGGCGAGCCCGATGTACCGCCAGCAGCGCATTCTGCTGTACCTGCTCCCCTTCGTCTTCCTGTTCTCCGGATTCACCTTCGCCATCGGCGTCATGTTCTACTGGCTCGCCTCGAACCTGTGGACCATGGGTCAGCAGTTCCTGGTGATCCGCAACATGCCGACCCCCGGATCCGAGGCAGCGTTCGCCCGCGAGGCCCGCCTCGCCCGTCGTCGCCAGCGCCGCGGTATCACCCTCATCGAGGACGCCCCGGCGACCACCGCCGTTGAGGAGCTCAAGACGACTCAACGCCAGCAGCCAGTCAACAAGAACCGCGCGAAGAAGAAGTCGGGCGGAAACCGAAAGTGAGTGACGTGACCGAGACTGACATCGCTACCCCCACCGAGACGGAGGAGACGGAGATCCGCTCCACCGGCCAGCTGGAGGAGGAGGGCGAGATTGCCGCCGACTACATCGAGGAGCTGCTCGACATCGCCGACCTCGATGGTGACATCGAGATCGACACCCGCGGCGGCCGTGCCTACGTGTCGGTGACCTCGAGCGAGAACGCCAACCTGCGTATCCTCGCGAAGCCAGACACCGTCAGCGCCCTGCAGGAGCTGACCCGCATCGCCGTGCAGACCAAGACGGGCGCGTTCTCCCGTCTCATCCTTGATGTCGGCGGCTCGCGCGAGGCCCGCGTAGCCGAGCTGACGATCCTCGTCGACAAGGCGGTCGAGCGCATCGAGGCGGGTGCGGAGTCCGCAGCACTTCCTGCGATGTCGTCCTACGAGCGCAAGCTTGTGCACGACGTCGTCGCCGAGCGTGGCTTCGTCTCACAGTCCGAGGGCGAGGGACGTGACCGTCACACGGTCATCACGCGAGCCTGAGTTGTAGCTTTGCAGTGGCGTCGGGTTAG